>JBJOOI010000202.1:0-3998 GCA_046051375.1 Bacteroidota bacterium
TTTCACGCATGCAAGCATTCAGGATGAGGCGCCTGTCTCTAACTGGGGTGCAGCCGCCATTGTAAGGAATGTTTATCAGAAGCCTATTATTTACGATGAAGTAGGATACGAAGGCAACCTCGAGAGCCGCTGGGGTCGTTATAGCGGAGAAGAAATGAACCATCTTATGTGGATGGGAACGATTGGAGGAACCTATGTTACGCATGGTGAATCCTATATGTTCAGGGATGCGACAGATACCATTTTTTGGGCAAAGGGTGGCCAATTCAAGGGCAGCAGCTGGAAACGGACAAGATTCCTCAGAAAGATCCTGGAAGATGCCCCAGGCCCCTTGGAGGCCTCAGATGTAAGCCGTGACTTGAAGACCGCAACAAGTGGCAATGGAGATCATCTCATCTATTTCGGAAAAGAAATCAATGAAACATGGACCTTTAACCTGCCTGTAAAAAATGGCTCCTATGAGAAGATTGCTGCAGGTAAGAAATACAAGGTGGAGATCATCGATACCTGGGACATGACCATCACACCTGTTCCTGGTATTTTTGAAACAGGCGCTCCCAATGATTATCGGGTGTATGACAAGACGATGAAAAAAATAAGGCTACCGCTGAAACCCTATCTGGCACTGCGGATCACTGCATTGAACAATTGAGTATCCATATCTGATGTTGAAAGTACAATCAACGTGCCTTTCTGCATTTGTCACTGCAATATTTTACTTCGTCCCAAACCTTCTCCCATTTTTTTCTCCAGGTGAATGGCCTGTTGCAGTGCACACAAACCTTGGTGGGTAAATCTGCTTTTTTAACTCCTTTCATGGTTGCGTGTGATGAAAATTGGTCGATTGATTTTAGAACGTATTGAAACAGCTTTTATCTTTTGCTGATTTTATTGTGTGTAATCTGCCGTTGAAGCGTGCATTTGAAGCGCTGAATTTCTGTACTGCGCTTCTGCAAATGTTTTTGGCTCACACCACTGTTGACCCTTTTGCGCCATAGGTTGAAACTGCTGCGTTTGAGCGACTTCCTCATCAAAGCAATCACATCCGCTTCAGTAAGCCCAAACTGAAACAAAATGGCTTCAAAAGGGGTTCTATCCTCCCATGCCATTTCAATGATGCGGTCCTGATCGATTGGGTTCATGGAGATGATAACAATTGTCGATTGAAATTGTTATTGAATTCAATTGTATTTTTATTTCTCTTAAACCAATAGATATGTCTGTTTCTGATCGTTTAAAAGCAATGAGAGAAGAAAAATCGGCTGCTAATTTAATTGCTGCTGAAAATTTTTTATCTGAGAATGCCACCAAGCCAGGAGTTATGGTATTGGCAAGCGGATTGCAATATCAAATTTTAGTGGAGGGGAAAGGAGAAAAACCCGCATTGCATAACATCGTTACCTGTCATTATCATGGTACATTGATCAGTGGAGAGGTTTTCGATAGCTCCGTTAAACGCGGACAGCCTGCTTCATTTCCAGTAAATGGAGTGATCAAAGGGTGGATTGAAGCGTTGCAATTAATGCCTGTAGGAAGCAAATGGCGACTTTTTTTACATCCCGATCTGGCCTATGGTGATAGACAAGTTAGTGCTGTGATTGGACCAAACTGTGGGCTGGTTTTTGATGTTGAGTTACTATCATTTCGATGAATTATTTCTCAAACAACTGGCAGTATACTCAATACTCTACACTAAAATTTACGCAATCATTAAGGTTTGGTTTTAATTGATTGGGCACTAAAAAATTTGAGCGACGCAATGTAATTATGGTAACCCACTAAAATTAATTCCAGTCTTTAATTGTTCTATCAATCGCGTCTCTGAGCTTCGCTGATATACCTACCTCATTGGCGAATTTTTTCCAATTCATTACGGTTGATTCAATTTCCTCAATAATGACAGAAGCTTGTTTGCACTTGACTGATTTGCCTATCACCAACAAATCGTTTTTTGATATTCCTTTACGTTTGCCGTTAATACTGAGCGCGTGCTGACTTACCCACTGATGATCCGGTTTATAGGCGTGACATAAATCATATGCTGGTGCCAATTCCCATTGACTATTCTTTTTTAAGCGGAAAGCAAAATTCTTGGTATGATCATCACAATTACGCGCTATCACATTAAAAACCATTCTACGAAACATCTGTTCTGCTTCAGGGTAACTGAGCTTTAGTTCGCGCATCGTTTGAAACATTTGCTCGTAACTAAAACTGGTCACCGCATTATAATCATAATGATTGATGGCGCAAAGTGTTTGAATGTGATGCTTGATATCTCCGTCTTCACGGTCAAATCGTTTGGTCATAAAATGTGCACGACCGTTTTCTTCGAGCAGCATTGAAGGCATCATTTCTATTCCGCAGGCAACCGCCATGTTGTAATACGCCATTTCCACCCTGCCATAACCGGTACTGGCTCCCAATTGAACATCACTCACTCCATCCAGCTTTAATAGCCAGTGTTCAAATCCTTTCGGGGCATTCGTTTGACCTGACCGCACTTCACCAGTCTTTTCGTTATATGCTATCACAGCTTTAGGCCTTGCTCCACCTGCCGATGTTCCCACCTTGAGTATTTCCATCATGGCCTGTTCATCCTCTTTTTTCAAATTGGTTTTTAAGGATGACTTTTGTGACAGCATTTTTTTTGCAATGTCTACCATGCTATCCAGTTCGATAAAGAAAGTACGCTTAGCCTCTTTCATTGCGGCGGGCTCAAATTCCATGGCACCCATTCCTCTTGTTCCAATAAAACAAAGCATCTCTACCGGATTCATGCTGTTAGCATCGCGACCATTTTGGGCAAGCCACATGTTGATTAATTGATTTCCGTACTTGTCCGGAAGCACATCTGCAAGTAAACCCGGCATTCCCTTATAGGTATCAAAAGGTGAATTTCTTTCGGGCTTCAATTCCGGGAAATTGAAGATGCGTTTAGCTGATTGGATGGGCATTTTTAGCGGTGACAAATCCCATTGCTTGTTTTTGAAATTGGAATCAAATTCAAAAGAGGCCATACCAGTTGTATCATCCCAGGCTACAGCACCTACTATTGCTCCCCATATTTTTACAAACGCTGTGTACATGGTTTACCAGGTTGATTTGTTAGATGAAGTGGATGTTCTACCACTGGCTCTTTTACGTTTTTTAAGTTCTATTTTGGCCAGCTGAATGGGACTAACGGTTGGTTGAACAGAAAACACATCAAGTATATGCAATTGATCCAACACCCTTAATACCTGTAGTAAAGTGGCCAGTGTAACAGTCTCTCCCTTTTCCAGCAAACTCAAGGTAGAACGGCTGATTCCGGCTGTATGTGCCAGGACATCCTGCGTTTTGTTCATCTCCATGCGTTTTTCTTTTACAAAACGACCAATATGCTTTGCCAGCACATTATCGCTCATGGAGCTCCAATTATTGTATGACCTATCAGTCATAAACTGTCATTTAACGCTTTAGCGTATGATTTATGCTACAAAAATACGTATATTTTACAAATATGTTGCCATTTAGACTGATATATCATTCATTAAGTTGCTTTTGGGCTTTAATGAATTATATATCATTCATAAATAGCTGTTTTATTTGCTATTCTTTTATTAAGAATGTTAATCAATGTTTTGTAGCATTTACTTTCCAATACAAAACTTACTAAAAATAAAATCCAACTGATCTTCGTTAGAAATCTGCCCTGTGATCTCCCCTAAATGATAGAGGCATTGGCGGATATCGATGGACAGCAGATCGCCAGGGACTTCGTTTTGCATGCCCGTTCTGATGGCCATCAATGTTTCAGAAAGTTTCTGCAGGGATTGGTAATGGCGGGCGTTGGTAACGATGGTGTTCTCTGTATTGACTCCACCACTGATTACTTTTTCAGTCAGTGCAGTTTTCAAAACTTCCAAGCCAAGGTCCTGCTTGGCAGAAATATACACAGCATCATTCAATCCGTAAGCTGCAGCCCGCTGTGGAACCGCATCAACATCATCTACTTT
>JBJOOI010000203.1:0-3997 GCA_046051375.1 Bacteroidota bacterium
CCCAAATTGTAGTATACAGAAATGGAGAAAAAATTATTGGGAGTTTGTGAAAATGAAAGCTGACGGAGTTAAAATGATGGATTCATAAACCAACAGTGTGGCTTACCCCAACCTCAATCGCCTGTAAAACTCCTCTTGGTTGAGTTCCCGGATCTCGCCGGGTTGCATGTCCTCCAGTTCAATGTCTTCGATGGACAGGCGGATCAATCGTTTACAGGGATGGCCAACGGCCTGGACCATTTTCCTGACCTGGTGGTATTTGCCCTCTGTGAGGCTGATGGTCAGCCAACTGCGCGGCACCCTTTCGTGGAGTTCCTTGCCATTGGAAAACAATCCGGCTGGCTCCTCAACCATTTCCACTTCACAGGGCTTGGTAACATAATCAGTGTCTTCAGCAACAGGAATGGGTACCCCCTTACTCAGCTGCTCAACAACTGATTCGTTTACTTCGCCCCTCACCTGGATCAGGTATTTTCTGAAATGTGGCACCTTGCTTTGGAAAAGCAATCGGGTGATTCTCCTGTCTGTTGTCAACAACAATAATCCTTCTGAATCCTTGTCCAGCCTACCAATGGCATGCGTTCCCTCGGGGAAATCAAAGTTGAGGTGGCACAACAACCTTACCCTGTGCGAACTCACAAACTGTGAGACCATGTTGTAAGGCTTGTTCAACACAAAATAGCGGTAAGGCTCCTCGGATAATGGCATGCGTAAAGCTATCAAATTATCATCCCAGTTTATACTTCCTTATTGAATTGCCAGTGTTTACAGCCCGAATTTCAAAATTAATGGCTCAACAGTGGCATGTACTTGAAATATAAATGATAATTTCAAATAGGATCAACAGATAAACATTTGTGTTGACCTCTACCCTCCAATACGCAAAATGACAAATAAGTTTAAACCATTTGACATGGCATCATCAACCAAACAACTCATAGCATTATCAATTTTCATCTTCATGCTGCTGGCTTCATGCAAGAATAAAAATGTGTTCAAAGCCCCAACAGCTAAATTTACACTCGAGGAAAAACAATTGCCCGACTATGAAAAAGAGATTGACCACAAGGGATTGTTGGCTGATATAGAGGGTCGCAAGGAAGTGTCATTTGCAAAAGGAAAAGCAATATACAACGAGACCTGTATTACCTGCCACGGAACACCGAGCCAGGAGGGATCGATTCCTACTGCCTTCAAATTTTGGAAAGATCAATTCAAGGTTGGAAACGACCCTTACTCCATGTACCAGACACTGACCAGGGGATATGGTGGGATGCCTGCCCAAACGAATTTAACGCCAATAGAGAAATATGATGTAATCAATTATGTCAGGGAAGAGTTTGTGCTAAAGCAAAACAAGACAGCCTATTTCAAGGTTGACTCAAATTATTTAGCAAGCATTCCTGCAGGTAAAACCAAGGGGCCCTCACCTGTTAAACGAAAACCCTGGGCGGAGATGGACTATGGGAATTATTTCATCAATACTTATGAATTGGCTGATACCAATGCCAAACCCCGGGAAACATCAAGAGGACAAGCCCCATTGAAAGATGAAAACTATTCAGACGCCAACTTTGCCTACAAGGGCATCGCCGTAAGATTAGATGAAGGCTCGGGTGGCGTTGCAGCGGGAAATGCCTGGATGATTTTTGACCATGACCTGATGAGGATTGCAGGAGGATGGACCGGCAAGGGCTTTATCGATTGGGACGGAATACTTTTAAACGGGAAGCACAACATCTCGCCAAGGATCATGGGGAATCTGCATTTTTCAAACCCCGTTGAACCAGGATGGGCAAATCCTGCAGATGGATCCTTTGCCGACAACCGGTTTACTGCAGTAGACAAAAGAAAATTCGGTCCATTGCCCCGTTCATGGACACAGTACAAAGGCCTCTATCATTATAAGGACAAGGTGATCATTTCCTATGCTGTTGGAAATGCCATGGTATTGGAAAAATTAGGTCTTGAAGGAACTGCAGACAAGCCCATTTTTACAAGAACACTGAATATCGCTCCTTCTGCAACGAAGCTAAAAATGAGAATCGCCAAAACCAATGCCCTTGTTGCCGTTGTAGGAAAAGATGTTACCCTTGGCAAGGATAAAGGGTTTTTTGTTCTTGATGTTCCTGCCTCAAAATCAATCAAAGTAAAAATTCTGATTGCCAACACTGACATCATCGATTTTAAACAACTTTCATCATCCAGCAAGGAACCTGAAAACCTGTTGCCTTACACCCATGGCGGCGAAGCGCAATATCCCCAGAAATTGGTAACGGCCATTTCAAAAGGAGAACAGAAAGGAGCCTTTAAGGTAGATCGGATGGAGTTGCCCTATCAGAGTCCCTGGAAAAACCAGATGAGATTGAGTGGGATCGACTTTTTGGAGGATAAAAACAAGGCTGTGATTTGTTCAACAGATGGTGATATATGGCTTGTGGAGGGAGTTTTGAAAACTTCAGGCAATTTGTTGTGGAAAAGGATTGGCGCAGGCCTATTCCAGCCTTTGGGCATCAAGGTGGTTGATAAAAAAATATTTGTGACTTGCAGGGACCAGCTTGTTAAACTGCATGACCTCAACGGTGATGAAGAAATTGATTTTTACGAAAGCTTCAACAGTGATCACCAGGTAACCAATCACTTCCATGAATTTGCCATGGGACTTCAGACAGACAAGGAAGGAAATTTTTACTACGCAAAAAGTGCCCGGCACGCCAGAAGAGCCCTGGTTCCTCAACACGGCACTTTATTGAAAATAAGCAAGGATGGTCAAACAACAACCATCATCGCGAATGGATTTCGTGCTGCCAATGGAGTATGCCTTAACCCGGATGGTTCCTTTATTGTAACGGATCAGGAAGGCCATTGGAACCCGATGAACAGGATCAACTGGGTTACTGCAAACAATAAATTTTACGGAAACATGTTTGGGTACAATCCCTCAAAGGACAGTTCAGATAAAGGCATGGTACCGCCATTGGTATGGGTTGAAAAGGATCTTGACCGATCGCCTTCTGAATTGCTTTGGGTAGAAAGTAAAGCCTGGGGGCCATTGAATGGAAGCCTGCTCAGTTTTTCATACGGATATGGAAAAGTGTTCATTGTTCCGCATGAAAAAATTGGGGACCAGTTTCAGGGAGGATTGTTTGAATTGCCAATTCCAAAATTTTCTACAGGCGTTATGCGCGGAAGATTCAATCCTTCAGATGGTCAGTTGTACGCCTGTGGCTTGTCTGCATGGGGATCAAGCCAGCCTGATTTGGGAGGGTTTTATCGAATACGCTACATGGGTGAAAAATCAACCATTCCCATTGGCCTGAATGTCAAAAAGGAAGGCATACGCTTAAAATTTTCACATGAATTAAGCATAAGGGATGTGAAAAATGATTCTTCCTTTAAGATTCAAACATGGGATTTGAGCCGGTCAAGAAAATACGGATCAGACCACTACAACACGAAATCACTTCCTGTTACCAAAGTTGAAATGAGTGCTGACAGAAAAGAATTGTTTCTTACCATTCCAGGTATTCAACCAACATGGGTAATGGAAATTGCTTATCAACTCACTGGCAAGAATGGACAACCGATAACGGGAAAGATTCAAAACACCATACATCAATTGGGGAAATAGTCAAGTCTATTTTTCCAACCCTTGTTGCGTAACAATCGGCACATATCCTATCTCCATTCCTTTGGGAGGTTTGACAATCAAGGCAGGATCCAGATAGGCAAGCGTTCCAGACATGGGTGGTGGAAGGTATTCGCGTTCTTTTGTCCAAAACCGGTGGAGCAATTCAGCACGCCGTTGCATTTCCTCACGCTCCTTGCTGCTGAGACTGGCATTGAGCAATGCTGGCTGGTCAGCGAATCGATACCAGTAATATGTCAATGTACTGCCATCGCCCAATTTCACTTTGAAAGGCCCAGCCGCAGGCCCGGGCGTTTTCCAGCAACTGGTATCCTCTTTGGGTGTGGTATAGACCAGAGAAGTTCTGTC
>JBJOOI010000204.1:0-3994 GCA_046051375.1 Bacteroidota bacterium
ATCTTGCTGCCCACTACACCTGCTAAAACCACACAGGTAATGGTAGGAGCAAATTCAAGGATGACTGTGTCGCGTACAATCTGTGCAATGACAGAACGCGGTATGATGGGACTCACAAACTGGTAAGCGGTTTGAAGGGTAGATACCGCGCCAATAAATACAGCAACGATGCCGACAATCCCCAATGATCCAATGCCCAGTTCTACACATTGGTGCATCAGCTCTTTCCAATACATTCTCCAGTTCTCAGGCTTGGTGAACATGCCCTTGAGCATCAGGATAAACTCCCCAAAGCTTGTGAATATCTTCATGGTTTACTGGCTTTCTTTATTTTTTCCTGTGCATCAATGACCGCAATCATGACCATATTCAGTATGCTCCTGGTTGATGATCCCAGCTGCAATACATGAACAGGTTTTTTCAAGCCCAGCAAAATTGGTCCAATCGCATCAGCTTCTCCAACTTCCTGCAAGAGATTGTATGCAATGTTGCCCGCACTAAGGTTCGGAAAAATCAATGTATTCACATTCCCGTTGTTCACCAATTCAGAGAAAGGATAATTGTCGCGCAGGATTTCCTTGTTGAAAGCTACAATTCCCTGCACTTCTCCATCCACAATCAGGGAAGGATTTTTTTGTTTTACAATGGCCCTTGCATTGCGAACGGTAACGGCTTCGGGCGTATCACTGCTGCCAAAGTTTGAATAGCTCAACATGGCAATCCTGGGTGTGATGCCGAGGCTCTTCACTTCTTTGGCGACCAGCAGGGTGATGTCTGCAAGCTCCTCTGCTGTGGGATTGAAGTTAACCGTTGTATCGGCAAGGAACAATGGTCCTTTTTTGGTGAGCATGATGTACATGCCTGCAATTTTCTTTACACCATCTTCTGTTCCGATGATTTGAATCGCGGGTCTTATGGTATCCGGATAATTCCTGCTCAGCCCGGAAATCATGGCGTCTGCATCTCCAGTTTCCACCATCATGCAACCAAAATAATTGCGGTCTTTCAGTAGTTTTCCGGCTTCATATTTGTTGATGCCCCTGCGTTGTCTTTTGCTGAAAAAGATATCGGCATATTGCTGGCGTTTCTTGACCACGTCCTCACTCTTGGGGTTGATGATGTCCATTCCCTCAATGATGATGTTGTTGATCTCTGCAATTTCGTGGATGATGTCGGGATTTCCCAGCAGGATGGGGATGGCAATGCCTTCGTCCAGTGCAATTTGTGCGGCTTTCAACACTTTTGCATTTTCGGCATCGGCAAAAACAACCCGCTTTGGATCCTTTCTGGCTTTGCTGCCCAGGGCCCTGATCAGTTGGTTGTCTATACCCAAACGCTTGTTCAATTCAATTTCGTAGGCATCCCAATCGGTGATGGGCTTTTTGGCAACACCACTCTCCATGGCAGCCCTTGCCACTGCCGGCGAAATGGTGCTGATCAGCCTTGGGTCCAATGGTTTTGGTATGATGTAATTGGGGCCAAAGGCGATGGCAGATTCATTGTAAGCCATGTTGACAATATCTGGTACAGCTGTTTTGGTGAGTTCTGCAAGTGCCTTTACCGCAGCCAGTTTCATGGCTTCATTGATCTGTGTTGCCCTCACATCCAGTGCCCCCCTGAAAATGTAGGGGAAGCCCAAAACATTGTTCACCTGGTTGGGATAATCGGACCTGCCTGTGGCCATGATGATGTCTTTTCGGGTGGAAGTGGCATCTTCCCAGGTGATTTCAGGATCAGGGTTCGCCATGGCAAATACGATCGGCCTCGGTGCCATTTTTGCTACCATTTCCCTGGTCACTACATTCCCCTTGCTCAGACCGATGAATACATCAGCGCCTTCAAATGCCTCTTCAAGGGAAAGGTCTTTTCTGTCAACCGCAAATCTTGATTTTCTCTCATCAAGATCAGTACGGTCTTTTCTGATCAATCCTTTCGAGTCAAACATCCAGATGTTTTCCCTTTTGGCGCCCAGTGCTTCATAAAGGTCGATGCAGGCCATGGCTGCAGCACCTGCACCATTGACGAGAATAATGATTTCATCAATCTTTTTTTCCTGTAGCTCCAGTGCATTCAGCAACGCTGCAGCACTGATGATGGCTGTACCATGCTGATCGTCATGCATGATGGGAATGTTCATCTCTTCCTTCAGCCTTTGTTCAATATAAAAACATTCCGGAGCCTTGATGTCTTCCAGGTTAACACCACCAAAGGTGGGTTGCAATGCTTTGACAATCTCCACAAATTTGACCGGATCTTTTTCATTGATCTCGATGTCAAAAACATCAATGTCGGCAAAGATTTTGAAGAGTACGCCCTTTCCTTCCATCACAGGCTTTCCTGCCTCCGGACCAATATCGCCAAGTCCTAGTACAGCGGTACCATTGCTGATCACTGCCACCAGATTGCCTTTGGCCGTGTATTTGTAAACATTCTCAATGTCATGGAAAATCTCCATGCAGGGCTCTGCAACACCCGGGGAGTAGGCCAAAGAAAGATCCCTTTGGGTTTTGGCCTCTTTGGTTGGAATCACTTCAATTTTTCCAGGCCTACCTTTTGCATGGTACTCAAGTGCCTGTTCTCTTCTCAAATCTTTTTTTTGCATAAATTATTTTTAAGTCGCCACCCGAATTTAAATCTTCAACCCTCAACTCATGACCCTCAACCCTCAACCCCCAAATAAGCCATCATCGCCATGCCAGTCTGGATGGCTGATTCATCTATATTAAATGTTGGTGTATGCACACCAGATACAATTCCCATGGACTTGTTGCCCGTGCCGAGCCTGTAAAAACATCCCGGAATTTTCTGTGAATAGTAGCCAAAATCCTCTGCACCCATGCTCAATTCCGTTTCTTCCACCATTTCAGTTCCGATCATTTCCTCGGCCAATGCCCTGGCATGTTGGGTCAGTGCATGATCGTTGACCACTGAAGGATAGCCTACGCTGATTTCCAATTCCACTTCTGCCCCACAAGCCTTTCCTATCTGCTCTACAATTTCGCGGATGCGGCGATGGGCTTCAAAGCGCCAGGCTTCATCCATTGCGCGGAAAGTACCCATCATTTTCAGTTCTGATGGAATTACATTTGTCGTATAGCCTCCTTGCATGGAGCAAATCGACAGCACAGAAGGGGAGAAGGGATTGTTGTTTCTGCTGACCACCTGTTGCAATGCAATCACAATCTGTGAAGCAGTCAGCACAGTATCTGCTGTCAGGTAAGGTTTTGCAGCATGGCCTCCTTTGCTCCTGACGGTGATGTACAACTCATCAGCACTGGCCATCACTTTTCCTGAGGCAAAGCTCATTTTTCCGATCTCCAACAGCGGATGCACATGCAATCCATAAATCGCTGAAGGGGCGGGGTTTTCAAGCACACCTTCATTGATCAAAAGACTCGCTCCTCCGGGATTTTTTTCTTCTCCGGGTTGAAAAACCAGTTTAATTGTGCCATCCCACTCATTCCTCAATGCATGCAAAATACGGGCAGCACCCAACAGGCAGGTGGTATGCACATCATGGCCACAGGCATGCATGACGCCAGGGATGGTGGATGCATATGGCACATCATTTTCCTCCTGAATAGGCAAAGCATCCATGTCTGCCCTGAGGGCAATGACACGGTCAGATCTTTTTCCCTCAATGATACCAACAACGCCCGTTTCGGCCATCACTGTGAATGGGATACCGATTTGGGTGAGGTGATCGCGTACGAATTTTGATGTATTGTATTCTTTGTAGCTCAATTCAGGATGGGCATGCAAATGGTGCCGGATAGCACGGTATTCCTCAAAATATTGAGCAGATAGCTGTTTGATTTTTTCTCTCAGCATGTTGAATTCATTAAAAATTTTCAGCTTCCTGTTTTTCTCCCTTCACTTCCACCTGCGATGGAATAATGATAAGATCCTCTCCGAAATCTGGAGCCAACTCTTTTTTCAGTTGTTCTGCATCCTTCATTGTTCTGAAGTTACCGAATTGCACCTTGAAATGGGG
>JBJOOI010000205.1:0-3992 GCA_046051375.1 Bacteroidota bacterium
CCACTAAATGCAAAGAAAGGTTTGCTTTTCAAGTTTGCACAACGTACAACAACAGCAGCGCAAGGGTGTGTAACGGATGCTATACCAGAAAGCCACAACCTGAATTAATAATTTATTTGTATGAATACAATGAGTGATAATCAATCAACAATTGATGCCCGAAAAAATCCGGATGAAGTTCAAGCACAAGAACTGTCGGGTGCTCAAGTAGTGCTAAAAGCTTGTATAGCTGAGGGCGTTGACACTATTTTTGGATACCCTGGAGGAGCCATCATGCCCATTTATGATGCCCTCTATGATTTCAACGATCAACTGGAACATATACTTGTCAGACATGAGCAAGGTGGTATACATGCCGGTCAGGGTTATGCAAGAACCTCAGGCAGAACAGGTGTTGTATTTGCGACAAGTGGACCAGGTGCGACCAATCTGGTAACAGGACTGGCAGATGCGATGATTGATTCAACACCATTGGTATGTGTTACAGGTCAGGTGTTCGCCCATTTGTTAGGGACTGATGCCTTTCAGGAAACCGATGTGATCAACATCACCACCCCCGTCACTAAATGGAATTACCAGATTACTGACGCGAATGAAATTCCTGAAGTCATGGCCAAAGCATTTTACATTGCCAAGAGCGGAAGACCTGGTCCGGTGTTGATCGACATCACCAAAAATGCACAGCTTCAGAAGTTCAGCTTTACAGGCTACAAACCCTGCAACCATATCCGCAGCTATAGACCAAAGCCTGTTGTACGAAAAGAATTCACCACAGCTGCTGCAGAAATGATAAATGCGGCCGAACGCCCATTGGTCATCTTTGGACAGGGTGTTATTTTAGGCCATGCTGAAAATGAGTTCAAGGCCTTCATCGAAAAATCAGGCATGCCGGCAGCCTGGACCATTCTGGGTTTGAGCGCATTGCCTACCGACCATCCTTTGAATGTAGGGATGTTGGGCATGCATGGCAACTACGGACCCAATGTGCTTACCAACGAATGTGATGTATTGATTGCAGTGGGCATGCGTTTTGATGACCGCGTGACTGGACGACTTGACCGTTATGCAAAACAAGCCAAGGTAATTCACCTGGATATTGATCCATCAGAGATTGACAAAAACGTAAAAGCTGACGTACCTGTTTGGGGAGACTGCAAAGAAACACTCCCAATGATCACTGCTTTGCTGGAGAAGAAAGACCATAGCCAATGGGTGAATAAATTCAGCGAATGCATGGAAAAAGAGATGGAGGCGGTCATCAATGAAGAGCTTCACCCCTCTTCCGATATCCTCACCATGGGAGAGGTAATCGAGCAGCTGAATATACTGACAAAAGGTGATGCTGTAATCGTTACCGATGTAGGGCAACACCAGATGGTGGCATGCCGCTACGCAAAATTCAACCAGTCCAAAAGCAATGTAACATCCGGAGGATTGGGCACAATGGGATTTGCTTTGCCTGCTGCCATTGGTGCAAAATATGGTGCCAAAGAAAGAACTGTTGTCGCGGTAATCGGCGATGGCGGTGTTCAGATGACCATTCAGGAATTGGGCACCATCATGCAAAACAACATCAATGTAAAAATCCTGATCCTGAACAACCGTTTCCTGGGAATGGTAAGGCAATGGCAGGACCTGTTCCATGAAAAACGATATTCATTTGTTGACATTGCCAGCCCTGACTATGTAACCGTAGCCAAGGGATACAACATTGAAGGAAATTCCATTGAGGAAAGAAAAGACCTCATCGGTGCGCTGGAAACCATGCTCAATCATGATGGTCCGTACCTGCTGGAAGTATTTGTAGGCAAGGAAAATAATGTTTTTCCTATGGTACCCCAAGGTTGTGGTGTTGGCGAAATCAGACTTAAATAAATGACAATGAAACAGGAATATACACTGACCATTTATACAGAAAACCAGGTGGGCTTGCTCAACAGGATTGCCATCATGTTTTCCAGGAGAAAGATCAACATTGAAAGCATGAATACATCCCCTTCAGAGATTGAAGGCATACACCGCTTCAATATCCTCATCAACGAATCCGAAGATGTTGTAAGAAAAATCGTCCGCCAGATTGAAAAGCAAGTGGATGTGCTCAAAGCCTACTTCAACACCAATGATACCATCATCTGGCAGGAACTCGCGCTATACAAGGTTCCTACAGACATCATTGCAGAAAAAGTAAAAGTGGAAAGGCTGCTGAGAACCTATGGAGCCAGAGTAGTTGCCATCAGGTCTGATTATACCATTTTCGAAACAACAGGACAAAGGGAAGAAACAGATACGCTGCTGAAGGTGTTGGGCGAATATGGCCTGATTGAATTTGTAAGGAGTGCAAGGATTGCCATCATCAAGGACAGCAAAGGCTTTCACGAGAAACTTAAGGAATTTGAGTTGGCAGAACCAACACAACATATCATTGATGAACCCATCTCTGCTGATGAAGCAGCATCAAAAGTGGTTTAAACATTTTCTACAATTAAAAACAAAAAACACGGTTTATGGCAAAGTTAAATTTCGGTGGAACTGAAGAAAACGTGGTAACGCGTGAAGAATTCCCACTGGCTAAGGCTCAAGAAGTTTTGAAAGATGAAGTTGTAGCTGTTATTGGCTACGGTGTTCAAGGTCCCGGACAGGCATTGAACCAAAAAGAAAATGGCATCAATGTGATTGTCGGACAACGCAAAAATTCAAAGACATGGGACAAGGCCATTGCTGATGGATTTGTTCCTGGTGAAACTCTTTTTGAAATTGAGGAAGCCCTTGAAAGAGGTACTATCATTTGCTACCTGCTCAGCGATGCTGCTCAGATTGCCATGTGGCCAACTGTAAAAAAACACCTCACCCCCGGAAAAGCTTTGTACTTCTCCCATGGTTTTGGTATCACTTATAACCACCAGACAGGCATTGTTCCTCCTGCGGATGTTGACGTATTTCTTGTTGCACCAAAGGGATCTGGTACTTCATTGAGAAGAATGTTCCTTCAAGGCAGGGGGTTGAACTCCAGCTTCGCTATCTTCCAGGATGCAACAGGCAAAGCACATGACCGTGTTGTAGCCCTTGGTATTGCGATAGGCAGCGGATACCTGTTCGAAACAGATTTCAGGAAAGAGGTTTACAGCGATCTTACCGGAGAAAGGGGTACCCTCATGGGAGCCATTCAGGGAATCTTTGCTGCACAGTACCAGGTACTGCGTGAAAGGGGTCACTCTCCCTCAGAAGCCTTCAACGAAACTGTTGAAGAACTGACACAATCATTGATGCCACTGGTAGCAGAAAATGGAATGGACTGGATGTATGCCAACTGTTCTACTACTGCCCAAAGGGGTGCGTTGGATTGGTGGAAGAAGTTCAGGGATGCTACAGCACCAGTATTCAACGAATTATACGATAGCGTTGCAGCCGGAAAAGAAAGCCAGCGCAGCATCGACAGCAATTCACAGCCCGACTACCGTGAAAAACTTGAGCTTGAACTCAAGGAACTCAGGGAAAGCGAAATGTGGCAGGCAGGTAAAACTGTCAGAAGCCTCAGGCCTGAAAACCAGGGAAAATAATTTCTCCTTAAAACAACCATTTACAGGGGGCATTTCCATGCCCCCTTTTTTATTGACCAATTGACCTTGAAAATGATTCCGCTATAGTATATTTGCAAAAATATTTTCAGATGAACCTCCACGAATACCAAGCCAAGGAACTGCTCAAGAAATACAATGTACCTGTTCAGGAAGGATTTGCCTGTAGCTCTGTAGAAGAGGCTGCAGCAGCGTATGAGCAGATCAAGGAAAAAAGCGGAAGCAGGTTTGCTGTGGTAAAAGCCCAGATCCATGCAGGTGGACGTGGCAAGGGTCAGGTAATTGAAACAGGCATCAATGGTGTAAAAGTGGGCAAAAGCCTTGAAGACATTCAGGAGTTTGCACAAAAAATACTGGGTGGCACCTTGGTAACCATCCAAACTGGTCCTTCAGGTAAACTGGTCAGCAAAATCCTTG
>JBJOOI010000206.1:0-3967 GCA_046051375.1 Bacteroidota bacterium
GTGGTCAGTCAGTTTTTGGTGGACAAGAAATCATGTCTGATCGTTACCTGCTTTTTTTGACAAAAGAATTGAAACCCTTCATAGACCGGACCTATCGCACAAAATCCGACCGCGCAAACACCTATCTGGCTGGGAGCAGCATGGGAGCATTGATCTCACTGTATGCCCTCTGTGAATACCCGGATGTTTTTGGCGGTGCCGCCTGTATTTCAACGCACTGGCCTGGGATATTTGTCATGGAAAACAATCCTGTTCCGAAGGCATTTTTTTCATACCTGGAACGACATCTTCCAGCACCTCAAGACCACCGCATTTATTTTGACCATGGAACTGAAACACTGGACGCAATGTACCCAGAGCTCCAGGTACGAGCAGATTCAATCTTGCATAAAAAAGGGTATGAGCCCAAACAATGGATCACCAAAGTCTGGCCGGGCCAAGACCATTCGGAAAAGGCTTGGAAAAGCAGGCTGCACGTTCCTCTTTTATTTCTTCTGAAAAAATAGCATGCATTTAATTCATGCTGATGCAATACCAAACCTCGACGGCGATGCTTTAAAAATTCCTTTTCTTCATTTCCTTGACCGCATAATCAACTGCCCTTGCAGTAAGAGCCATATAGGTGAGCGAAGGGTTGATGCAAGAACTAGAGACCATGCTTGATCCGTCGGTGATGAAAAGATTCTTCACCGCATGCAATTGATTCCATTTGTTCAGGACGGATGTTTTTTCATCATGCCCCATTCTGGCGGTGCCCATTTCGTGGTTTGCGTTGCCCGGGAAAGACATTGTTCCGGTTTGTTTTACATTTTTCAGCCCGATTTCCTCAAACATCGCCTTCATCGTTTCTGATGCATCTTTGAAGATGGCTTTTTCATTGTCTTTGAAAGAGCAATCAATGGTCATCCCAGGGCGGCCGTAAATATCCTTGATGTTGTTGTTGAGGGTGATGCGGTTTTCAGCGTAAGGAAGGGTTTCGCCATAATAACCCAGGTTGATTTTCCATTTTCCGGGTTCAGTTGCGATGGATTTGAGGTCTTCGCCGATTAAATCACTGCGACTGCCCTTTTCCCTTGATGCGGAGCCCTGATAATAGTAACCCCTGATGAAGTTGGGCTCTTGCTTGTCAATGTTCTTGAAACGGGGCACATAGATGCCCGTTGGTCTTTTGCCGTAGGTGTATTTGTCTTCAAACCCCTCTACTTCAGCACTTGTATGAGATCCCTTGTGGTGGTCCATCAAATGGCGGCCTACAATATCGTAATCATTGCCCATCCCGTTTTGAAAGCGGTTGCTGGTGGAGTTCAGGAGGATATAAGCTGTGGCCAGTGTAGATGCGTTGAGGAAGATGATCTTGGCCGTATAGACATAGGTCTTGAGGGTTTCCCTGTCGATGACTTCAACGCCAGAGGCCCTGCCCGATTTTTCATCATAGAGGATACGGTTTACGACTGCTCCTGTGCGGATCGTGAGGTTGCCTGTTTTGGCAGCAGCAGGCAGTGTAGAAGATTGTGTGCTGAAATAAGCCCCAAATGGACATCCGCGATGGCAGAGGTTTCTGCTTTGACAGGCAGATCTTCCATCCAGTGGCTGGGTGATATTGGCCGACCGGGTATTGATTATTTTAATTCCAGGAAACCGGCTTTCAATTTTTTGCTTGACGTGTTTCTCTGCACAGTTCATTTCAAAAGCTGGCTGAAAAATACCATCCGGAAGGATGGGAATCCCTTCCCTGCTGCCGTTTACACCGATAAACTTCTCAGCATAGTCATACCAGGGTGCAATGTCCTTGTAGCGGATGGGCCAATCCACACCATGACCGTCTTTCAGGTTGGCGCCAAAATCCACATCGCTCCATCTTACTGAAATCCTTCCCCAGAGTAGCGATCTTCCACCAAAAACATCCGCCCTGACCCAGTCATAGCGCTGTTTTTCCTCGTAAGGATTTTCATTGTCCTTTACGTAAAAGTGTTTGTTGTCTTCCCCAATCGAATAATGGCGAGACTGTATGGAGTATATTTTCTTTTCTTCTTCGGTAAGGCTGTTCCTGTGTGGAAATTCCCAGGGGTTTTTGTTTGCTGTTGGATAATCCTTGATGTGTTCCACCATGGTACCCCTTTCAAGGACGATGGTTTTTAGCCCGCGCTCACAAAGTTCTTTGGCCGCCCAGCCACCCGATATGCCGGAACCAATTACAATTGCGTCAAAGTCAAATGATTCGGGCATAGATAAAGTATTGTCCTTCTCACGAATTTACGATTTAACACAATAACAAAAGAGAAAAATCACAGGTTCTACCGTACATTTTCTCATTGTTCTGCAGTGTACATTGGGGAAATTGCCAATTTAAAATGAGTTTAGTTAAAACTATACCCATTTTGAGGAAGCAAGGAATTACAGCAACAAACAAAAGTTACCATTTTGGTAACTTTTGTTTAATTTTACAAAGAGAATGGCATGAGGGTGATCGCGAAAGCTGTGTTGAGAGAATATTGGACCAAGCATCCTGTTGTGGAGCAACAGCTAAAAGCGTGGCACAAAGAGATGTTGGAAGCTGAGTGGACTTCTGCAATGCAGATAAAAAGTAAATATCCCAGCGCAAGCATTCTTGATAGCCAAAGGGTTGTTTTCAATATAAAAGGAAACCATTTTAGAATAGTTGTGAGAATTAATTATCAATTCAAAATTGTTTGGATAAGGTTCGTTGGAACCCATAAAGAATATGATCCAATTGATGCCAAAACCATATAATCATGAACATTAGGCCAATAAAAACAGAAAAAAATTATCGCGATGCTGTTAAAAGACTGGAGCAAATTTTTGATGCCCAAAGAGGAACTGATGAGGGTGATGAATTGGAAATACTATCAATTCTAATTGAAAAATATGAAGACAGTAAGTTTAAAATAGATTTTCCTGATCCTATAGAAGCAATCAAGTTCAGAATGGAGCAAATGGGCTATACCCAGTCTGACCTTGTTGGTTGTATAGGATACAAAAGTAGGGTTAGTGAGATTTTGCACAAAAGAAGAAAGCTGAACCTCGACATGATTCGGGCCCTAAGCCACAAGTTGAAAATTTCAACAGATGTGCTTGTACAGCAATACTAAACATCACAAATTTGAACACCCTGCTTCAGTGCGGCAATTTTATCATCCCAGGTAGGAATGAACTCCTGCGCCACATATCCTTTGTAGCCAGTGTCAACAATGGCTTTCATGATGGCTGGATAATTCAGCTCCTGGGTTTCATTGATTTCGTTTCGACCTGGTACGCCGCCGGTATGATAATGTGCAAAATATTGGTGATGCTTTTTGATCGTGTTGATCACATCACCCTCATCGATTTGCATGTGGTAGATATCGTAAAGCAGTTTGAAGTTTTCTGAACCTACACGTTTGCAGAGTTCAACACCCCAATCGCTTCTGTCGCACTGGTAGTCCTTGTGGTTTATCTTGGAGTTCAATAGCTCCATCACCAATACAACGCCGTGCTTTTCTGCGATGCTGGTAATCTGTTTTAACCCTTCAACACAATTGTTCAGGCCTGTTTCAGAATCTTTTCCGCGGCGTTGACCGGAGAAACAGATGAGGTTTTTATACCCGGCTTTGGCCACCAGCGGAATCATTTCAGTGTAGTTCTTGACAAGTTTTTCGTGAAACTTCTTGTCGTTGAAACCATCGTTCAGGTTGATTTCCGCGCCGTTGCACATGGTTGATACCAGGCCATATTTTTTGAGCATGTCCCAATCCTTGGGGCCTACCAGGTCGATGCCTGCCAGTCCAATTTTTTTGGCAGATTGACAGAATTCTTCCAGCGGAATGCTTGAATAGCACCAGCGACAAGCGGAGTGGTTGATGTTTCCTTTCAATTTTTTTCCACTGTCCATTGTTTCAGTTTTTGTGATGGGGTTGCCAAAAGATTCAGCACTGATGGTGCTGGCTGCGATGGATCCCAGCATAAGATT
>JBJOOI010000207.1:0-3965 GCA_046051375.1 Bacteroidota bacterium
CAAAAAATTCATGCCACATTTTCATATCCCGCTGCAAAGCGGAAGCAATACCATCCTTGGATTGATGAGAAGGCGATACAAGAGAGAACTCTATGCCGAAAGAATTGAGATAATCAAAGCACTGATGCCTGATTGTGCCATTGGTGTAGATGTCATTGTTGGATTTCCATCAGAAGGTGAAAAAGAGTTCATGGAGACATTCGATTTTCTCCATGCTCTTGATGTTTCCTACCTCCATGTGTTTACCTATTCAGAGAGACCCAATACCAAGGCACTTGAGATAAAGGGTATTGTACCCATTCAGATCCGTAACGAGCGTAACAAGATCCTCAGGAACCTCTCCTACCAGAAAATGCAGTATTTCCGTGCCTCACAGGAAGGAAAATCAAGAACAGTACTGTTTGAACAGGAAAATAAAAATGGGATGATTGAAGGTTATACCGACAATTATATCAGGATCAGTACGCCATTCAGGGAAGAACTGGTGAACCAGGAAATGGAATGGCCCATCAGATAAAGCAATCTAGCGCACCACTATTTTTAATGCCGGCGCCAACTGTAGTTTCCCTTTGACATTTCGAAAAAGTACCTGATTGAATAAAATGGTATCTCCCGCTTTTACATTGTCTTTGATGCTTTCAGCCCAGACCTGACTGAGTTGCGCGGTATTGTTGAACTCCCCAACGCGAAGATCATTCATCGATTTGGTTTGCCCTGATTCATCATCCCGGTAGGTACTTTTGAATTTATAGTTGATCCGAAATGCGTTGACAGTGTATAGCTTTCCAGCATTGTCCTTCACCAAAATCGCTGCAGGAGCGATGGCAGCGATTTGTGCAGCCACTGCATTTCCAGTTCCTACAGGACCCCAGTAAGTGGCAAATGTCAGGGGCATGGGGGCTGGTAACGTATCCACCTTGGCTTTCTTGGATTGCGCAAAGGAAAAGATGGATGTCAGAAAAAAAACAATTGACAAGACAATTTTGCTCATGCTACAAATCTAATCCTAGTGGTTCTAATGAACAGTTAAATCTGACCCATGCTATCCAAGATTGGCCAATCCTTCTTTCAGCATCTTGATTTTGTCTAGTGCATCCGCCTGCTTTTTTCTTTCCATGTCTACCACTTCCTGTTTGGCATTGTTGACAAACTTCTCATTGGAGAGTTTCTTCTCAACACTTTCCAAAAAGCCCTGGAAATAGGCCAGTTCAGTTTCAAGCTCCTTTCGCTGGATGGAAGTATCCAATACCTGATCCGCTTTTACATAGAACTTGTCTCCGCCAATCACCAGCTGAATGGAGTCTGCTACTGTATCATCTGTAAAAGAAAAGGCTTTCGCATTCACTTGTTTGCAAAGCAGTTCCTGGATGGGCAACCATACTGATTTTTCTTTTGCTGCCACAAACAATGAAACCGCATCCTTGTTCTTGATCTGCGCTTTCACTCTTGCGTCCCGGATGGTAGAAATGGCGGATTTAAGCAATACAGCTTCTTTCAGGATCGAATCGTCCGCATCCCTGGAAATGAATGATGCATCCATCTGCCTTACACAAAGATCAACAGGCTGCTCATCCCTCAACAGGTGGTACATTTCTTCTGTCACAAACGGCATGAAAGGATGCAGCCTTTCCAATAATATTTCAAAAAATCCAATGGCCTTGTTGAGATGGGCCTCATCCATGGGCTTTTCAAAACCGGGCTTGATCCACTCAAGATACCAGCTACAGAAATCATCCCAAACCAGTGTGTACAGGGTTTTGAGGGCCTCGCTCAGCTTGAATTGCTCCATCAACTGGTCTACTTCAGTGCAAACTTCACGTAACCTGGCATCAAACCACTCATGCGGCCAGTCAGATCCCAGGGTCATTTCCTCAGCAGTCAGATTGGGTTTTGAACGCTCTTTCCAGAGTTGTACCAATTTGAGTGCATTCCATATTTTGTTGATGAAATTTCTTCCCTGTTCATTCGACGCCTTGTCCCACAAAAGATCATTGCCGGCTGGAGAAGCGATGAGGATACCAAAACGAACGGCATCGGCTCCAATATCATCAATCATTTCAAGCAGGTCTGGAGAATTGCCCAGCTGCTTGCTCATTTTCCTGCCCTGCAAATCGCGAACGATGCCGGTGAAATAAACATCTTTGAAAGGCTTTTGGCCCATGTATTCATAGCCTGCCATTACCATCCTGGCCACCCAGAAGAAAATAATTTCAGGTGCAGTGACCAATGTATTGGTGGGATAATAATAGGCAACATCCTTGTTTCCAGGATTGGAAATGCCCTTGAAAACCTCAAAAGGCCAGAGCCAGGAAGAGAACCATGTATCCAGACAATCCTCATCCTGCTTGAGTTGTGGATTTTCTACTCCGTAGGTTGCTGAAAACTTTTGCTTGGCATCATCCTCATTCATGGCAACGATATAACGCCCTTCTGCATCATACCATGCAGGGATTTGATGTCCCCACCATAGCTGACGGGAAATGCACCAATCCTTGATATTTTCCATCCAATGCCTGTAGAGGTTCTTGAATTTTGCAGGATGGAAATTAATCTCCCCTTCCTGCACAGCATTGAGTGCCGGAGAAGATATTTTTTTCATGTCTACCCACCACTGCAATGACAACCTTGGCTCTACCACAACGTCTGTGCGTTCGGAGAAGCCCACCTGATGGGTATATTCATCAATTTTGACTACATGACCGGCAGACTTCAATTCCTCAACAATCTGCTTTCTGGCTTCAAAACGATCCAGGCCTATGTAAAGCTGGGCATCAGCACTCAGCGTACCATCTTCATTGAGGATATCATACACTGCAAGACCATGCTTGATACCGATTTGGTTGTCATTCATGTCATGTGCAGGCGTGATTTTTAATGCGCCAGATCCAAAATCAGTGGCCACATAATCATCTCCGATGATGGGAATTCTTCTGTTGATCAGCGGCACGATGGCTTCAGTGCCTATGAGGTGCTTAAAGCGTTCATCAGCTGGATTAACTGCGATTGCGGCGTCTCCCAGGATTGTTTCCGGACGAACAGTTGCGATGGTAATTCCTCCGTTTTCAAGCGGCAAGGGATTTCCTTCTTTATCAGCCAACTGGTACTGGAGAAAATAAAGTTTCCCCTGCACTTCCTTGAAAATAACTTCTTCATCACTCAAGGCCGTCTTTGCACGCGGATCCCAGTTGATCATGCGCTTGCCGCGATAGATATATCCCTTGCTGTAGAGGTCATTGAATACATGGATCACAGACTGATAATAATCAGAATCCATGGTAAAACTCGTCCTGTTCCAATCCAAGGAACATCCCAATTTTTTCAATTGTTGTAAAATGATGCCCCCATATTTCTCCTTCCACTCCCAGGCGTATTCAAGAAATGCCTCTCGACTCAGACTCGACTTTTGGATTCCCCTTTCGCGCAACATGTGTACCACTTTGGCTTCGGTTGCGATAGATGCATGATCGGTACCCGGTACCCAACAAGCGTTTTTACCCATCATGCGGGCACGCCTGACAAGGATATCCTGGATGGTATTGTTCAAACAATGACCCATGTGAAGGATCCCAGTAACATTGGGTGGAGGGATTACAACCGTGTAGGGTTCCCGGTGGTCCGGTGTACTTTCAAAGTATTTATGATCGAGCCAGTGCTGGTACCATTTTTGTTCTGAGGACTTAAAATCAAATGTTTTGGAGATCTCCATGAATTGCGAACGTTTAAGGTCTACAAAGGTAGCAAGAAAGTTAGACCTTAAAGCAGAAGCATGGCTTGGCGTCAAAAAATCTGATCAACAGAAACCGATTACCAGACCAGGTAGGTTATGATTCCGATAAGTGTGTAAATAGCCAAAACGACTAAAAAAACTTTTAAACTGTTGCCACCAGGATTTGAAGTGAAGATGTTCATGATTTTCTTTTTCATTGGTTATACAATTGAAATTAGCTGATCATGGGTTGGACCAT
>JBJOOI010000208.1:0-3942 GCA_046051375.1 Bacteroidota bacterium
TTTGAAACCATTTCCTTCCTGGCTTCCGAAACGGTCCATCGCACACCTGAAACCAATGGTTGAAGTGGCTTGATCTTCTTCAAGATGCCTGCGTGTTCCTGGGCTCAGCCAATAGGCCCTGTCGTCCCAGCTTCCGCCTTTGTAGACCCTTGATTTATCGCTCACCAATGTAGTAGAGCCATATCCGTAGTTCACCATAGAAAGAGAGTCTCCATCGAGGTAGTTGATCACATTTCCTTTCTGGTAGTTTCTCCTGCTCTTCGCTTCTTCATCTGTAATCACAATAGTTTTTACCCTTCCCATGCTGTCACGCTGAAATTCTCCATTGGCATCTTTTTCATTTTTGGTGAAAACGTTACCACGATAGGGGTTGAAATCATCAACATCTTTGCTCGACATAGGCCTGTAAACATCGGAAACCCACTCGTTCACATTTCCAGACATGTTGTAAATTCCAAATCCATTGGGATAGAAGGCATCAATTGGACCTGGGATGGCAGAGTTATCATTCAAACCACCCGCGATACCCATGTAGTCACCATTGCCACGTTTGAAGTTGGCCATGTATTTACCTTGCCATGAACCATAACGGTTGTCACGCATACCATTCACATTGTGAGACCATGAATATACTTGCTTGTTCATGATCAATTCCTCACCGCGTTTTCCTTCTTTTGTTTTAACGTTGGGGTTTTGGTTGATGTAACCCAATGCTGCATATTCCCATTCTGCTTCAGTTGGAAGCCTGTATTCAGGCATCAGGATACCATCTTCAATTTTCACATAATTCCTGGGCCTTCCATTTTCGTCCATCAATGGAGACTTCTTTGATTTGGCAGCCTGTGTTGAATAAAGACCCAGCAGGTATGATTTTGTGGTAAAGTTTTCTTCGCCCTGTCCCTGAATGGTTTTCAATTGGTTAGGGTTGGCAAGTCCTTTTTGAACCAGCAACAACTCATTCACCCTGCTTCCCCTCCAGATACAAAAATCATTGGCCTGTCTCCAGGATACACCCACAACAGGGTAGTTGTTATAAGAAGGATGCCTGAAATAGTAATCAATCAAAGGCTCATTGGCAGCCAGTTCACTCCTCCAAACAAGGGTATCAGGCTTGGCACCACTGACCACTTTCTCGTATTGAGGATCATCAAAAGTTCTTTCGATCCAGTTCAGGTATTCCCTGTAGTGGATATTGGCCACTTCTGTTTTATCAATATAGAATGATGATACAGTTACTCTTCTGGGAACGTTGTTCCAATCACCCATGATATCCTCATCGGCAGCTCCCATGGTGAATGTACCACCTTGTACAAAAACAAGACCAGGGCCGGTTTTTTGTTCATTTACCGGAGACTTGAAAAAGCCGCCCATGTTTTTGTCGTTGTAATTCCAGCCGGTAACTCCCGATTTGTCAAATTTTTTCTTTGCAAAAGGAAGACCGCCCTTACAGGCACTGAACAGAACAACAACTGCAGACAAGTACAAAAGGTTTCTCATACCGTACACTTTTTATTTTAATCGATTCACTTAACGGATAACTCCGGAATTTATTGCCCGGTTTATCTCTGAGATGATAACAAATGTAAGTGTTAAATTAAATCAATTCAATGGATTACGTCAATTATTATGTTTACTAAATGCTAAATTTGTTTACAGTCCATGATGAAGCGAAGGTTTACCTTGATTGCCCTTTTCGGGTTGGTTCTTTTTGCAGAAGGACAAAGGCGATACGCAACTGCATCAGTCCTGTCTACCGGTGTATGGACCAAGGTCTCGGTGGATCGCCAGGGCATATACAAGGTCTCCGCATTATTCCTGAAAAATGCAGGCCTGTCGGGCTCCATACCATCTGCCAATATCAGGATTTATGGTACAGGGGGAGCTGTTTTGCCTGAGTCCAATCAAACCATTATCACCGATGATCTTCCTGAGGTTGCCATTGAAATGAATGATGGGGGCGATGGCATTTTTGATGGCAGCGACTTTTTTTTGTTTTACGCGCCAGGCCCAAACCAGTGGACGTTTAATCCAACAACAAAAGAATTCGAGTTTCGGAAAAATCCTTACAGCTTCCGATCCTGTTACTTCATCAATATTGGGAACACCCCCGGGAAACGCATCACAGAAATGCCTGTAATACTGAATCCCAGCACAATGGTCGTTGAATATGATGAGCACTACCGCCATGAGTTGGACAGCATCAACTTCCTCAAAAGTGGTAAAGAATGGTATGGAGAGCCATTTGGCGCCCAAGGAGGAAAACCTTCATCAAGGGATTTCAACCTCAATATTTCAGGAGCAGTAGCGGGTAGTGATTTTACCCTTCACAGTGAGGTGGTGGGCAGAAGTTTCGAGCAACCCAACAGGATGCAGGTGTTGCTCAACGGCCAGTCCCTCTTTGAGCATTTGACATCCCCTTTGGTAGGCACCCTGATTGAACCTACTGCCAACCTGAGCAAAAAGTCAGGGAAAGGAAAAATTACCGGAAATGGGCTTGTTGTTGGCTACAGGTTGAATGCAGGGTCGGCCAGTGCAGAAGTTTGGCTCAACTGGTTTGAGCTCCATTTCAGGCGTTCGCTGGATGTACAAGGCCTTACACAGCTGGCCTTCAGGGACCTGAAGTCTGTTTCTTCGGCAGGTACTGCGGGTTTTTCGGTTCGGAATGGAACCGGCTTTACTGTATGGGATGTTTCCAATCTACTGCAACCTGGTAAATTGAAAACAAGCGTATCGGGCACAGACCTTAGGTTTTCGAATGAATCTTCCAGGCTGCACGAATACATTGCCTTTAATCCAGCCCAGCTGGATGCCCCGGTTTTGGTTGGTGCAGTAGCCAATCAAAACCTTCATGGGCTTGGTCAACCGAACATGGTTATTGTGGCAGACAAGACGA
Organism: Bacteroidota bacterium; assembly: GCA_046051375.1. GTDB lineage: Bacteria > Bacteroidota > Bacteroidia > Chitinophagales > Chitinophagaceae > Pollutibacter. The sequence goes on from JBJOOI010000208.1 coordinate 2,894, forward strand.
TGGCAGCAGAGGCAAAGCGACTGGTTGATTTTCATGCGCAAAAAGATGGTCTTACGGCTGTTGTAGTAGAACCGGAACAGATTTACAATGAGTTTTCTTCCGGCGTCCAGGATCCTACAGCCATCAGAAATTTCTTGAAAATGTTCTACGACCGGGCGGGCACCGATCCTGCTGCCAAGCCCAAATATTTACTGCTTTTTGGCGGTGCATCCTATGTCTTCAAAGAAAAAATGTCAGACCGGAAAAACCTTGTTCCATCTTATCAAAGCGAGTCATCCCTGGACCCCTTGACCAGCTATGTGACGGACGACTATTTTGGTTACCTCGATGACAACGAGGACATCAACCAGAACCTGCCTGCTCCGCTGCTTGATCTTGGCATTGGCAGGATACCAGCAAGAACGGTTTTACAGGCCAGGCAAGCTGTAGATAAAATCATCCAATACCATGGCAAGGCTTCACTGGGATCCTGGAGGAATGATATCACCTTGGTGGCGGATGATGAGGATTTTAATATTCATCTTAATGACGCAGAGTTCCATGCTTCATTGATTGCGACGGCATCTCCCGTTTGGAACCTCAAAAAGATCTATCTGGATGCTTTCAAACAGGAAAGTGGCACAGGAGGCAGCCGTTACCCTGAAGTGAATGCAGCGATTTCAAGAAAAATGAACGATGGTACCCTGATCTGGAACTACAGCGGACATGGAAGCAGCAGCAGGCTTGCCCAGGAAGCCATCCTTGACAAGGAAATGGTCAGCTCCTGGGAAAATGGCAGCAGGCTTCCTCTCATCATTACGGCTACCTGTGATTTTGCCCCATTTGATGATCCAACACAGCTCTCTATTGGAGAGGATCTTTTGGTCGGCAGGAGCAATGGGGCCATTGGACTGATGACGACCACGAGGCTGGTTTTCGCCTCCAGCAACCGCATCATCAACAATCATTTCTTCAAATACCTCCTGAAGCGGGACAATACCAACAAATACCCCAGGCTGGGAAGCGCATTGATGGATTCCAAGAATTTTACGGTTGTCACCTCAGGCGAT
>JBJOOI010000209.1:0-3939 GCA_046051375.1 Bacteroidota bacterium
TTCCATGGATGCGGCAAGCCTTGCAGGTTCAACGTCTTTGAATGCAGCAGCAATGGCAGCAAGAGAGTCCAGCAACCTGGCCTCAGAAAATACCAACTTTGATGCTGTCAACATCATGGCATAAACTGCACTTGCTTCTGGATGAACCCGTCCTTCAAATGCTACAGGACTGGGTTGAATAAAATCATTTCTCAGGGCATGAAAAGACTGCGATTTACCAGATGCAACCATTGACTCATGTGCAGCAATATTTGCATACAAATAAATCCTGCTGGCAACTGGTGGAGAAAATATATCATGAACAATGACGTTGGTAATGGCCTGATGGGCCCGATGAACCAGCAGTTCACGCTTTTGTGCAAACAAGGATGTGTGTACACAAATTAGAGAGAAAAAGAAAACAAATGACTTTGATGTTATTTTCATTCGCGTATTTTCAAAACCTGAACTTTGCCATTGTTTTTTGCAGTGATGATCAATCGCCCGTTGTCAGATGAACTGATTACTGCAGTTTGTCTGACATCACCATCGATGTAAAGGCCAGTTTCAATGTTCGATAAGGAAATCAAATCATTTGACTTGAATTGAATCAAACTCCCATACCCTGCATCATTCTGCCCCCATTGTGTTCTCCAGGGATAAAAATTTCCGGTGAGAAGATAGGCAGTATCCATACCCCGTAAAGCCAGTCGATTGACTGAAAAAATACGGGACCCCTGAACATCATTGGGCAACCGTTTCTTTACATATTTTCCCGCACCTTCACTAAGGTACGCAACATGATGAAGTTCAGTCAGGTCAAGGGTTTTTGCTGTCTTTAGTTTCTGGGGCGGAACGATATCATTGATTCCTGCTGTGGCATACTGGTGATACTTGATAAACTTTTTCCTGAGTGGAACCACCTGGTCCAGCAACTCATCCCTTGAAGCAGCGGGATACATTTTCTCGTTGATATAATAACAAAACAATACTTCTGGAGACCCATTGTCATCAACATCTGTAACAACAAGGTTTATCGGAGTTTCCTTAGAAGCCTTGAACTGTAAATTGTTGCCCACATTGCCCGCAATGATGTCTGGATAGCCATCCTTATTGACATCATCAATAAACAAAGAAGACCAGAGACCAGTATCATTGAAGCCCAGGCTGCCAGTCATGTCAGTGAATCCAGATCCGGTATTGGCAAAGATTTTGATGGGCATCCACTCGCCTGCCAGTACAATATCCATTTTGCCATCAGCATTGAAATCCTGTAGGGCTACAGCATGAATCATCCCAGGAAACAGGAGGTCCCTAGACCATTCTGCTGTGATGTCCGTGAACCTAAAAACACCTTTTTCTGAATCATTGCGCAACAGAAAGCTTCTTGCTGCCTCTGGGAATGCCCCTGGTTTATATCCCCCACCAACAAAAAGATCCATGTCTCCGTCTGCATCAATATCGCCAAATGCGACGGTATTTTTACTGCTCATCATGGTCTTGGGCAAAATGTCTGGGACCAGCGCAAAGTTGCCATTTCCATCATTGGCATAGATCCTGTCGCGGTATTCGGGAGATTGGTCGTCGTATTCATTGCCCCCGGAAACTACGTAAAGGTCTGGATGACCATCTTTGTTGAGGTCGGTAAAAACCGCCTTTACATCTTCATGGTCCTTCTCTTTTTCCCATGGCTGAACAGTTGCACGAACGAATCGGGCTCCATCAATCTGGATAAACAACACTGCAGACTGCCCTATAGCTCCTCCTACAAAAACATCATCCAGTCCGTCTCCATTGACATCCTGCGTTGCCAATGCTGGCCCCATTTTAGAGAGCTGATACGGCAAGAGCACCTCAGCCTTGAAGTCAACAAACTCATTCTCCTGGTGAACAAAATTCAGCATGCTGATGTCTGTGATATCTTTAAATAATCCAGTTCTATTTGAGGAAGCTGAATGCAAGCTGGATGGTTTTTCCTGCGCAACGAAAATGCGGGTATTCAATGCAGGACGGTACACAACGGAAAATGTGCCGTCTGTCCACACTACTTTAATGGAGTCAACGACTGCAGCAGGATCGAGGCCAAAATGCAAAAGACCCGATACCGCGCTTTGGTAGCCCCTGGTGGTTGTCAGTTCATGAAATTGAGTAGGATTTTTCTTGTCATTGCTGTATAAAAAAACTTTGGATCCGAGGGCATCTGTATTCCAATCCTTTCCCTTGAGCTTGACCTGCAGATAATTGTTGGGCAAGGTTTGTCTTGCCTGGTTCTCAAAAAGCTGTACAGGCTCGTTGTTGTTTCCGATGATGAGGTCCATGTCGCCATCATTGTCAAAGTCAGCATATACCGCTGCATTTGAAACTGTTTTCATGTTAAACCCCCATTCCTCACTCACATTTTTGAAGGTCAGGTCACCATTGTTTTTGAAAATATAGTTCTGCAGTTTATTGGATGGCATTTTGGTTACCAACTCATAGGTCTTGAAGTTCAGATTCCCTTTTGCCGCTTGAGCCAGTTGTGCGTCCGCCACGGTATACTTGAGAAAATCATTGTCTGTATAATCCCTCAGGTATCCATTGGTAACCATCAGGTCTTTCCATCCGTCTGCATCAAGATCTACAAACAATGCAGACCAACTCCAGTCAGTATTGGAGATGCCTGAAAGCTGACCAATCTCACTGAACCTCATGTTACCCTTTTCATCAATCCCCTTGTGAAGATGAAGCATGTTTCTCATCTGCTGATGAAAATATCCACTATCGATCAATAAATGATAGGTGTCATATTCATCTGGGCCCTTGAGCAATTTCTGGCGAAAATTATCTTCTGGCAACATGTCCAACGTAAAAACATCGGGCCATGTATCGTTGTTGATGTCTGCAATATCAGAACCCATCGAAAACTTGCTTACATGGGTGAAAGATGATTGCAGGACTTGCTTAAAACGGCCATCCTTGGTATTGAGATAACAATAATCTTGTTCGGTATAGTCACTTGAAGTATAAATATCCGGCCAGCCATCTTTATTCAGGTCTGCAACAGCAACTGAAAGACCAAAATTCAGTGCATTGTTGATGATGCCAGCATCGAGGGTTACATCAACAAATTTAAATTGGTTGTTGTTGCTCCTGTCGTTTCGAAATAGCCTGTTTCCAAAACTCATGTTTGGAACAGCACGTATCTGCGAAGTATTGAGGTAAGGGTTGACAGTATGGTTCGAATGGTTCACCAAAAACATATCCAAATCTCCATCAAGATCATAATCGAAAAAAGCAGCATGGGTAGACAGTGTGCCCGGAGCATCGACACCAAGTTCAACAGCCATTTCCTTGAAGACTGGCAAGCCATTGACAAGGCCCTGGTGTATATAGAGCTCATTGCTGCGCGCAAGACCAGCAACAGGGCCAGAGTGGCAGATATAGATATCAGGCCAGGAATCCCCATTTACATCTGCAATGGTTACCCCTGTGCGCCATGCACCATTGCCTGCCAAATTCGAATGGGCCGTTGCATCTTCAAACCGAAGCTTACCCTTGTTGATGAACAACTTGCTCGGCACCATGTTCCCGGAAATAAATACATCCTCCAGGCCATCTTTGTTAAAATCAGCTACACCAATACCATGGCCATTGTACAGGTACTCATACTTGAATATATGGATGGAATCATTCTCGGTGATGGTGTTCACAAAGTCCAGACCGGATTGTTTGACAGAAACCTCTTTCAACAATGGCGTTTGCGGTTGCGCAAATGCACATGAAGCGCTTAGCAACAAAAAAATGAACATATGGAACAGGAAACACTTCATCAAACTTCTTTAAGGTAATCTTCCAGGTACAGAGATATCAGCCTGCTCATCCCCTGGACGATAGGGCAAGAACACCATGATCATGGTTAGCATTTCGCTGGTGGTTTCCATGTTCCCAGAAGAAAATATCATTTCTGGAGGTTTGAAAGGA
>JBJOOI010000210.1:0-3931 GCA_046051375.1 Bacteroidota bacterium
ATGGTATGCCTTAACCTGTTGGTTGAACGGGAACCACTATTGGTTGTTCCAGCACCCCTTATTTTTTGGTCTAAATACCTGAAACTGAAACCAGCCTTGACCCTGTCTGATATCTTATGGTCCAATTTGAAATTGACAAGATTTCGATCGAATCCTGATTCCAGTTGAACCCCGTCTTCACGGTTGGCGGTAAGGCTCAGGTTGAAACTGGTAGACTGGTTTCCACCACTGAGTGAAGCATTGTGGTTTTGAAACCTGGCATTGCGTCCAAATACAAGATCCTGCCAACTTACAGGACTCAGGTTTTTGTATACATTCAGGGTATCCCAGGTTGTTCCAAAAGTGCCTGCGAAACTGGAACTGTCTGCAATGGAACCGCGGCTCCTTTCATACTGCCACCTTACAAAATCGTATGGCGATAAAACGCTCATGAATTGTGGCACATCCCTGTAACCGTATGATCCATTGTAGGAGGCCTGTGTTTTGCCGGGCCTTCCAGACTTTGTGGTGATCATCACAACTCCATTTGCGGCACGGGCACCGTAAATGGCAGTGGTAGAAGCATCTTTCAATACATCAATGTTGGCAATATCCTGAGGGGCAATCACAGCCAGTGCATTTTCAACCTGCACACCATCTACTATATACAAGGGTGAATTGTCCTGTGTGATAGAACCTCCGCCCCTGACCCTGATAAGGATATCTGCTCCTGGCGCACCCTCAGAAGAGGTTACTTGCACCCCTGCGAGACGTCCCTGCAAGGCTTCAGCAGCCGAAGACAATGGCACGTCCTTGATTTGCTTTGCACTGACAGAAGATACAGAACCTGTGAGGTCCTTTCGTTTGATGCTGTTGTATCCTACCACCACAACATCTTCCAATGAGCTCTCCATTTTTTCCAGCGATACACTCACTGTGGCACCTGCAGTTGTAGCCAAGGTATATGTCTTGTAACCTACATAGGTAAATACCAGTATTGGCTTCCCGGTTGCAGGTGCTGGCACGGTGAAAGCGCCGTTCTTATCTGTTTGAAAGCCCTTGGCATTACCCCTGACCTGAATGGTGACCCCTTCTAAAGGGTTCCCATTTTCTCCGGTTACCTTACCCTGAACAGACTTCCCTTGCGAGAAACCTGAAATGGCAGTGAACAGGAAGAATAAAAAAAATGCAATTTTTCTCATATATGCTTGATTTGAATGGTTTGGCATCTGTATATCAATCTACAATTCTATGTTGTTTTTTCACCCCTTTTAGCCCTATTCAGAAGTTTATTTACGCAATCGTTCCCGACCACTCTTCCACCAGGTATTAATTGATGAATTTTGACCTCAATATCAGAAATAAACAAGAAATCACCAACTACCCTATCTTTATGGTATGAAGTTTGAAGCGGTTACCATCAAACATATCGCACAGGAGCTGGGGCTTTCCACCTCAACTGTTTCCCGCGCACTGCGAGACAGCCATGAAATAAGCCAGGCTACCAAGAAAATGGTCCTGGATCACGCTAAAAAAGTTGGCTTTAAACCCAACAGAATCGCCCAAAGTTTAAAGGAGCGAAAAAGTCTTTCCATCGGTGTGATTGTATGCGAAATAGCCAACAGCTTCTTTTCTCAGGTCATCAATGGCATTGACTCCGTTGCCTACAAACATGGATACAATGTCATCATCGCCCAAAGCATGGAATCGGCAGAACGTGAATTGATGAACCTGGAATACCTTACCTCCTCCTCCATCGATGGATTGATCATTTCCGTTTCTACAGAAACAAAGAATTTTTCCTACCTGAAAAAATTGCATGAAAGAGGTTTGCCCATTGTATTTGTTGATAGGGTGATTGATGATATTGAGACCCACAAAGTGATTGCCGATAACTACAAGGGCGCTTACAAAGCAACAAAACACCTGATTGAAAGAGGGTATAAAAAAATTGCCATCTTATCCAACAACAGTGGACTTTCCATATCACAAGAAAGGCTTGATGGATACAAGGCTGCGCTAAAAGAAGCCAACATGCCACTGCGAGAAAACATGATTGCCTACTGTGACCATGGCGGCATGATTTACAATGAGGTTGAATCAGCCATGAAGATGCTGCTCAAGCAGCGTGTCAAGCCAGATGCGATTTTTGCAGGCTCAGACAAGATCACCACAGGATGTCTTCGCTTCATGAAACACAAAAACATCCGAACGCCCCAGGATCTTGCCTTGATTGGATTCTCCAATACAGACCTGACTGAACTCCTTAATCCGCCGCTTTCCGTCATCAAACAACCAGCATTTGAGATGGGAGAAGCATCGGCATCCCTGTTGCTATCACTGATCGAAAGCAAGAGAGCCCAAACCAAATTTGAAACAAGGAGCCAGTCTACTGAGTTGTTGATCAGAAAATCAACATGATCAGAGTGAAGCCCTTGTCGTTAAACGAAAAGGTACCTGGCTTTTTGTTTTTACACCTGTTGTGACAATATTTGCCGCTTCAATTCCCATCGCTTCAAAATCAGTAGAAATGGTTGTGATGCCATTCAGGATGATTTTTTTAAGCGGCGTTTCATTATAAGAGATCACGCCTATCTCCTTGCCAATCTTTAGCTTGGATACAATAATTTTCTCAATCAGTGTTACCAGGTCGTCATCCATCAGGTTGATATAGACTTCTCCTTTGGCAAGTTTTTCGTGCTTGATATCGTGAACGACGGAATAATTAAAAGCAAATTCTTTGCAAAATGAAATGAAGCCTTTGACTATCTCTTCCGGATAATAACTGTTTTCCGGAAAAATGAGTTTGATGGTTTTATAGTTTTTCAATTTATTCAAGGCCTGCACCAAAGCACCATGAATGTCTTGCTCAAAGTTTTCATAAACAGCACTAAAATCACCCTTCACACCGGGAATCACTTTGCCCAGCAGGATCAACTTGTTCTTGTCAATCTGGTTGATGATCTGTGGCGCCTTTTCTTCGCCCTCCACAAAATGAGGAATGATTACATAATAATTGTACTCAGCAGCAGAGTTGTGCAGGAGCTTTCTAAACAGTGCCAAATCATTGTTGTAGATATAAAAATCTACAGTAACCCTGCTACCAAGGGTTTTGACAAATGCATCGTAAATGATTTTTTTGTGTGGGCTCAATTTATTGAACATCAGAAAGACCCTGGCCGTTCTGTTGATATCAACACTGCTGATAAAATATCCTTTTCCCGGAACTGAACCAATAACGCCCTGGGTCTTCAGGTGCTTGTATCCTTTTTCAGCGGTATCCCTGCAAATTTCAAAGTGAAAACTCAACTCATTGATGGAAGGAAGAACATCCCCTACGCTCAGCTTACCATCTTCAATGGCTTTGGTGATGCAGTTTGCGAGTTGCTGGTACTTGGGCGTAACAGAAAATTCATCAAAGTAGATCAGCTTAAAAAAAAGCGATGTTTTCATTTTTATTGAGAATATGATACAGTTAATTCGTTATTCATTTTTTTGCATTGAGCTGCTCCATTTCAAGTGCGGCCAGCATGAAAGGACCAATGCCTTTGAAATCATCACTCCGGATGGGTTCACTCATATAATAAGCATAAGTACCATTGCGGTTGGGTGAACCGCCCAGACCACCCACAGCAACAGTCTTGGTGAAATGTGTACGCCCCTCTGCATCTTTCACCACAAATTCTTTCAGCAGGCCAGCATACCCCTTTTGCACTGCTGTTTGATACGCAGGACTGATATACCCTTTGTTGACAGACCTTGCCAATGCATATACAAACATGGCACTGGCGGAAGACTCCAGATAATTTTTTTCTGCACCACCCTTATCTGTAATTTGCCACCAAACACCAGCGTCCTTGTCTTGAGTCTTTAGGATGGCTATTGTAAGCCTGTTCAGGATTTCCAACAATTTTTTTCTTTCAGGATGATTGGCATCCATCACATCCAACAC
>JBJOOI010000211.1:0-3929 GCA_046051375.1 Bacteroidota bacterium
AAAAAACATCCATCCCACTTTTTCCTCACCTGAACATTTATTCCCCACCACCTGATTGTTTTTTTTGTTGAAGATCCTCATTGATTCATCATCAAAATTTACATCATGAAATTATTACACCTGGCAGCATGGGTGCTGCTCAGCTTTTGCATGCTGCCTGTAACACAGGCCCAGCAATCAATAGACAGTACCAGTCAAAAAGAACTTAGTGAAATTGTGGTTTCCGGAAACAAGTTTGCAGAAAAAAAGAAAAACATTGTTCAGAAAATAGACATCATTTCTTCATCCTATATCAAGAAAGCCAATGCACAAAACATGGGCGACCTCCTGATGTCTACCGGCAATGTCTTTGTTCAGAAAAGCCAGCAAGGGGGAAGCAGCCCTGTGATCAGGGGTTTTGAAGCCAGTCGTGTATTGTTTGTTGTTGATGGCGTACGCATGAACAACCTTATTTACAGGTCCGGGCATTTGCAAAACATCATCACGGTTGACCAGAACATGTTGGAAAGTGTAGAACTCCTCCAAGGTCCTTCTTCAACCCTGTTTGGCAGTGATGCGCTTGGCGGTGCAGTACACATGATCAGCAAACAACCTGCTTTATCCAAAGAGAACAAAAAAACAAAAATCAGTTCCAATGTTTTCAGCCGTTATTCATCAGCAAACGCAGAAAACACCATACATGCTGATGCAAGTGTTGGATGGAAAAAATTCGGACTGCTCACCAGTATTACCAGCAGTGCGTTTGGTGATTCTAAAATCGGAAAGCGTGACAGGAAGGGATTTGAAGGATTCGGCACCAGGCCATATTATATCCAACCTTTCAATGGAACCACCGGAGACACTATCGTGAAAAACAGCAATGATCGCATACAGCGGTTTTCCGGTTATAAACAAATAGACCTTACACAAAAAATCTTGTACAAGCCGAATGCCAATATTTCCCATGGATTGAACATCCAATATTCAAACAGTTCAGATGTTCCGAGGTATGATCGCCTTCAAGACACAAGGGCTGGCGTTTTGAGGTTTGCCTCCTGGTATTATGGGCCACAAAAAAGATCTTTGTTCGCATATAATTTTTCAGCCAACAACAGGACCGGATTTTTTAATGAATACAATGCAACACTCAGTTATCAATCCATCGAAGAAAGCAGAATAACCAGGGAGTACAAGCGATATGACCGCTTTGACAAACGGATTGAACAGGTGGGTGTTGCTGGTCTCACCATAGATGCCAGAAAAAAAATAAAGCAAGATGAAATCACTGCTGGCATTGATATACAACTGAATGATCTGCTTTCCACAGCGAGCAGAACGAATTTGTTGACGAATGCCATCGCTCCGCTTGACAGCAGGTATCCCGATGGCAAAAACAAGATGAACAATTTCGCAGTATATACCCAACACATTCACAAATTCAAGGGACAAAAATGGATCCTGAATGAGGGACTGAGGATTCAATACATTGCACTGAAGTCGAATATCATCAACAATTCATTTTTCTCTCTGCCTGTCACGAATTTCGTACAAAAAAACACCGCCATCACCGGCAACATAGGATTGGTCTATATGCCATCGACAAGCACAAGAATTAAATTTGGCTACGCATCGGGCTTCAGGGCACCCAATATAGATGACCTTGCCAAAATTTTTGAGTCAAGCACTGCTGCCAAACAAGTGGTTGTACCCAATGCAGACCTGAAACCTGAATTCACCCATGGTTTTGATGCAGAGCTGGTAACGGCCTTAGGGAAAGCAGTTGAATTTGAGGTTGGAGCATTTTACACAGATTTTACCAATGCCATCATCAAGGCGCCATTCAGATTGAATGGGAAGGATTCTATCAATTACAATGGTGTCCAGTCGCAAGTGCTGGCCAGCCAGAACATAAACCAAGCCTATATCCTTGGGGGCAACGTCAGGCTTTCTGTAAAAGCGGGGAAAAACTGGAAGTTCAATTCAACCTTTAATTTCACCAAAGGCCGGTTCAGAACCGATGCCACCAAGACCAGCCTGGTCTATCAATTGCAGGCCAATGGGACCTATACACTGGTTCAATCCAAGGTGAGCTCCAAGCCGCTTGATCATATCCCCCCTGCATTTGGAAAAATGAGCATAGGTTATGATAACCAAAAGCTTTATGCAGAATTGACATTACTGTTCAATGGTTGGAAAAAACTGGACCAATACAATGCTGATGGCGAAGACAATGCCCAATACGCCACTGCCCAGGGAACGCCTGCATGGCAAACCCTTAACCTGAAAACAGGCATACAGGTAAACCAAAGACTCTCTCTCCAGGCAGGAATAGAAAACATCTTAGACCTCAATTACAGGTATTTTGCTTCCGGGTTTTCAGCACCTGGCAGGAACTGGATTGTTAGCCTGAAACTTGGCTTGTAAATCAATCGATTGGTAAAATCAACAAAAGAATAACCCTGAGCAGCACCTCCTATTGTAAAATTGTCTTAATTTCAGAGGACAATTATTGATTCTCATGACAGAAGAGGTGCTTCTTCAGGGTTGTTTGAAAAATGATGCTACGGCACAGCAGGAACTGTATCACCGCTACAGTCCTAAAATGCTTTCCGTTTGCTATCGTTATGCCAAAAACCGTGAAGACGCAGAGGACATGTTGCAGGAAGGATTCATCAAGGTATTCAGCCAAATCAGCAAGTTTGAAAATCGTGGATCGCTGGAAGGATGGATACTTCGGATCATTGTTCATACCTGCATCAACCACCTCAAAAAGAACAAGAAATTCAACGAGCATGTTGACCTTGCCTATGCAGGGAATATCGTCATCAGAGAGGATTATATTCCAAGCATTATTCAGGCCAAACAAATTGTTGAGACCATCAGAACATTGCCCATCGGATACAGAACGGTTTTGAATCTCTATGCCATTGAAGGTTACTCCCACAAGGAGATCGGACAATTGCTGGACATTGAGGAAAGCACTAGCCGTTCTCAATACACCAGGGCAAAAAACATGTTGGAAGAAATCCTTGTGAACAAGAGAATCATCCAGCAACCAAAGGAAAAGAAAAAATGGTTTTCTCCAGTTAGGATCGTTTGACAGGATTAGACCAGCAGATACCGGTGAACATGAGACAAGAACCAACAGATGAATTGGAAGACCTGCTGAAGGAAAGATCAGATCAATACCTGCTCTATCCCTCGGACCGTGTGTGGAGCAATATCCAAAAGGAATTGCACCCCAACAGGACCCTCAAGTATAGCTTGCTTGTATTGTTTCTTTTACTCGGTACGACTACAGCCATTGTGGTCAATAAGGAAAAAGCCTCTTATGCAATTTCTCCACTGGGCCAGGTTGCAGCCAAGTTTGTGGAGAGGGACTTGATTGCAGCAACAGCCAACCCTTACAATGGATCCAATACCGAGGGTAGAAGAAATCACAAAAACATTCCTTCTCAAATCAACCGGGAGAATGATAACATGTCCTTTTTTGCTGAGCTTCCTTCTGCAGAACAAAAAGACCTGACGGTTCAACTTCCCAAGGAACTGAAAACGATCGAACCCCTGCAGATGACTGAGGTCAGTGAGCCTCAGCATGTCGATCTGCCCAAAGAAGACAAGAAAGGCAGTATCGGTTCAGCCATTGAAACGGTGATTGCGCAAGCCAAAAAAATAAAGAAAAATGCAAGCTGGCAGATTTATGCGACCCCAAGCATGGGTTACAGAAGACTAAATGGTGAAGCTTCAAGATCGATTTATCAATACAGTGTTTTTTCACTGAACACCAATGCAACTTTTGCCAGGAATGTCAAGGATGCGGTTACCCACAAACCAGGAATGGGCTTTGAAATCGGAACGACCATGTTCTATCCACTTGCCAAAAAATTGAACTTCAAAGCAGGTCTGCAGGCCAATTACAACCATTATCGCATCGAGGCATTCGAATCAGT
>JBJOOI010000212.1:0-3927 GCA_046051375.1 Bacteroidota bacterium
AATTGCCAATATCATTGAAACAGGATGCTCCATCTGAAAAAATCTCAGGTATGGGTCTTTCATCATCGAAACACCTTCCGGCTTTACATATGAAAAAATGCCATAACGACCCAGAAACCACTGATACAAGCCCAACAACAAGGTGATATGGGAAGCGATCATGGTGAACAACCAAACTTTTTTATCTCCAGCTGAAAATGGTCTTTCACCTTTCCAACCTGCATAACTCTTGTAGATGGAAACAAGCAGAAGAACGAGAATGATCCAGCGAAGAAAATTGTGCAAGTGTAGAAGTCCGGTTTCCATGATTGTTGTTTTTGTGCCTTTCAAAAGTAATGGAAGGAATCGAATAAAATGAAATCGGGTTAAAAAAAAATCATCGGCCTTTCTGTTTAACTTGCAGCATGCCTGCATTAACATTCAAATTAGAAAAAACAGATTCCCGTTCAAAAGCAAGGGCGGGTGTAATCACAACTGATCATGGTGAAATTCAAACCCCGATTTTCATGCCGGTGGGAACAGCTGGCACAGTAAAAGCAGTCTCACAACAACAACTGAAATCAGATGTGCAGGCCCAGATCATCCTTGGAAACACCTACCATCTTTACCTGCGCCCGGGATTGGAAGTATTGCAGTCAGCAGGTGGATTGCACCAATTCAATGGATGGGAAAGACCCATACTCACCGACAGTGGAGGCTATCAGGTATTTTCACTGGCTGCCAACAGAAAAATCAGTGAGGAGGGAGTTGTATTCCAAAGCCATATTGACGGATCCAAACATTTGTTCAGCCCGGAAAAAGCCATCGACATTCAGAGGGTGATTGGCGGAGATATCATCATGGCATTCGATGAATGCCCGCCCTACCCCAGTGAATACAAATACGTGAAAAATTCAATGGAATTGACCCACCGATGGCTGGACAGGTGTTTTACGCACATGAACAATACAGAGCCCTTGTATGGCCATACCCAGAACCTTTTCCCCATCGTGCAGGGTGGAACAGAGAAAGACCTGAGAAAAGCCTCCTGCGAGTTCATTGCCTCAAAGGATGCAGTGGGAAATGCGATTGGGGGTCTCAGCGTAGGTGAGCCTACTGAACTGATTTATGAATACTGCGGATGGTCTTGCGAACACCTTCCTGAAAATAAGCCTCGCTATCTGATGGGTGTTGGCACGCCTGCTGACTTACTGGAATGCATCGCGCTTGGCGTAGACATGTTTGATTGTGTCATGCCCACAAGAAATGGTAGGAATGCCATGCTTTTTACCACCGAAGGCATCATCAATATCGACAACAAGAAATGGGAAATGGACCACTCGGTTATCGACCCAGGCCTCAAGAATGAGACATCCAGCTACTATTCCAAATCATATTTGCGCCACCTGATCAAAAGCAAGGAGATCCTGGGTTTGACCATTGCCAGCATACAAAACCTGGCCTTCTATCTTTGGCTTGTCACCCAGGCAAGGAAGCAGATCATGAATGGAAGCTTTTCCTCCTGGAAAAAAGACATCCTGCCTGTGATCACAAGAAGATTGTAAACAGTTTTTTTGACTAATTTAGTAACAGCATCACAGCAGAAAAACATCATCATGCCAAAGCATCTCCTCCTGTCGGCCATATTATTTCTCTTCGTAAATCTCACCATGTCTCAGGAAAAATCACTTTTTGAAAAGCAACTTTTCATTTCAGGAGAAGACACCCTTCCCTGCAGAATCCTGACACCTGTCAATTTCAAAATGGGGAAAAAATATCCCCTGGTTATTTTTCTGCATGGATCTGGAGAAAGAGGAAACGACAATGAAGCACAGCTTAAGTGGGGAGGGGATCTTTTTTTAGATTCTGCCAACAGGGTCAACTTTCCCGCGATTGTTGTTTTTCCTCAATGCCCCAAAAACGACAAATGGGGTGAATACAACAAAAACAACCTGAAAGACAGCACTGGTTATGATTTTAGCACAGATGCGCCCATGCGTAAACCATTGAAACTGGTCAGTGATTTTATCGATACCCTGATCAGCAGTGGCCAGGTTGACTTAAAACGCATATACATTGGAGGATTATCCATGGGCGGATTTGGCACATTTGAATTGCTTTGGAGAAGGCCAGGCTTTTTTGCAGCCGCAATTCCCATTTGTGGAGCTGGCAATCCGGAAAAGACATCCACCTACAAACCCAACTTCCCGATGTGGATTTTTCATGGTGAAAAAGATCCGGTGATCCCTGTTGCCAATTCGAGGCTGATCTATCAAACAATGAAAAAAACAAACAGCAAGGTACGTTACACAGAATACCCTGGAATTGGACACAACAGCTGGGTAAATGCATTTGCCGAACCAACGCTTCTGCCATGGCTTTTTGAACAAAAATTGACTCTCAAAAAGAAATAAGGCAGCAACAGATCTTTAAAAATCATAGGATTACGCTACATCCTACCTGAAGATTTCTTGCAGCTGCAGGATTGTAGAACCGGCTGCCAAATGCATTGATGTCGTTGCCAAGGCTGTAAATGACATCCCCCACATTGTCAACCAACACAAACAATTCAGCCTGCTTTTTTGCTACAATTCCCTTCCAGCCTAACTTTCCCTGCCATAGACGATAGGCTTCTGCATAGAAAGTGTTGGCATCATTGAGTGGAATTTTTCCCGCATAATTCAAATTGATGTTGCAGAAATAATGCTGAAAAAATGAAGCCTGCACTGAAAAATTATACACTTCTTTGGGAACTCCTGTCATTTTTTTTCCTGCATGACTGATGTTGGCAACGGTATAAGTCCCAAACCTGAAATCATTGATGGTCAGGGCCTGTGTCATTTTCAGCAATTGGATAAATTTCCCTTTGGGCTTGTTGAGCAACAACCAGGACAATTCTGCTTCAATGCCTTTCTGTACGACAGTTCCGGCATTTATAAAATATTCTGCACCGGATGCATTTACCTGCCTTACGATGGCATCTTTCAAATCAAATTGAAAAACAGCAGCACTGAAAAAGAAACGTCCTTGATCTGTTGATAACTTCATCCCCAATTCCTTGTTCAAACCATGCTCTGCCTGAAGTCCTGCGTAAAGCCCTCCGGCAGAAGGACGGATTTCTGCAAGGGTGGGCGATGAATATCCTTTCGAAAGCTGACCATAAAAAGCAAGGGTCTTGAAAGGATGAAAAGTAAGCGCAAACCTTGGCAACAACTGTGGATTGAATGCAATATTTTTCTTGCCATTGGCGGGCAATTCAACAGTCCTTTCTATGGAATAATTGAAACTGTTGACACTGATGCCGGCCTGAACCTGAATGTATTTAAGCGGATGAACACTGAGCTGTGAAAAAAGGAATTGCTGGCTTGCTACAACCAAATCCCTGACCATTTTCCCGTCAGAAACACCTTTGTTATTTCCGCTGCTGTCAATGGTATAGTCGCCGCGCTGCACCTCTACTCCATTGACCCATTGCAAAGGAAAAGGAAGCGTTGATTCATATACAAATTTTGAACGGATGCCCAGGTTGGCCTCTTTTCTTTTTTCAAAATTGGTGATAAAGGGATTTTTAAACCCAGTGATGGATGTTGAAAAAGAAGTGACCATTTTCCAGTGGTCAGACAAAATAAAACTGTTGGAGATTCCCAACATGGCAGTCTTGTTAAAAATCCCTGCACGCTGATCCCTGGCTGATGGAGTGGCAGGTGTGGCTGGCCTTGATTGTCGTGGATTGGCATTGAATTGAGCAAGGTTCAGGCCTCCAGGTGTTTGATAAGAGAGGTCTGAAAGCAGCAACAACATTTCAGTTTTGACTTTATCAGTACCCCTGATCTTGATACCCAGCTGTAAATTATCCTTGCGCATACGGCTCTGATCCCGAAATCCATCAGATTGAAAATGACCCTGCAAGGCATTGATAGAGTAAGCCCCTTGTTTCAATTGGTACTG
>JBJOOI010000213.1:0-3908 GCA_046051375.1 Bacteroidota bacterium
GACAATGATTACCGTGGATTTCTGAAACGCAATGTAGAGGGATTGGAAGAAAGGATGAAGGGTGGAACCTTTGTAGACAAACAAGGCAAGATTCTTGGACAGCACAAGGGCTACCCTTTCTATACGATCGGACAAAGAAAGGGACTTGACATCGCATTGGGTAAACCAGCTTTTGTAACGGCAATTGACCCCAACACCAATACCGTAGTACTGGGTGACGAGGAAGATCTCATGAAAAAAGACATGCATGTTGCCAAAATGAATTACATCAAGTACCCTGGCATCAATGATGGAATGGAAGCAACCATAAGAATTCGCTACAAAGACATGGGAAGTTTAGGCACATTGTATAATAATGATACCGGTATTCGCGTTTCTTTCTATGAAAACGCCAAAGGCATTGCTCCAGGTCAATCTGCAGTTTTTTATGAAGGAGATGATGTAATTGGCGGCGGCATCATCCAAAGAACTGAGCAATAATGCTGAACAACAAAAGCATCGTTTATTTTTGCATCATCTTCGTGCTGATGGCATGCGAGAAAGAGTCTGTTTCCTTCAAAACAGAAAGAATCAAAGATTATTACCCCCTCAAAGTGGGTAAATTCATCAGTTACAGGCTTGACTCTACCGTTTACCTTAACCTCGGTACAAAAAAAGAAGTCCACTCCTACCTCATTCAGGACAAAATTGACTCAATCATCACTGATAACCTGGGACGGCCCTCCTATAAGATAAAGAGAACCATCAGAAGCACTACAGATACTACAAAATGGAAAGACCTGATGTCTTATCTCGTCACCTATGACAGCACCAGGCTTGAACTTGTTCAAGACAACCAGCGCTACCTGAAATTGGTTGAACCCATTTCCAATGGATTCAACTGGAAAGGCAATGCCTACATCAATACCGCGGGTATCCCTTCGATGCAGTTCCTCGCAGACTGGAGGTATACCTATGAAAATGTGAGGCGCCCTTTCACTGCAAACGGTATTTCATACACAGAAACAGTAACGGTCAATCAAAGAAATGATACCACAGGTGTTGCAACAGACAAGAAATCATTTTTTGAAATCAATTATTCAAAAGAAGTCTATTCAAAAAGCATAGGGCTGATATTCAAGGATTTTCTGCATGAGGCTTGGCAACCACCGAATGCAAGTTCTCCAGGTGGATACTACGAAGCCAACAGCTATGGCATCAGGCTCACCATCATTGGTCATAATTTTTAATGCAATATGAAGGCAATTATTCTGACGCTTGTCTTACAGGGAATTTTATGCATTGGACAAGCACAGTTCACCAGGCATATCATTGAATTAACGGATAAAAAAGGGACCATCCATGCTTTATCGAATCCACAAACATTCCTTTCTTCAGAGGCCATTGCCAGAAGAAAACAATTCAATATTTCCATTGACAGCACAGATCTTCCTGTGTCAAAAGTTTATCTCGATAGCATAGCCAAGGCAGGAAAAGTAGAGATACTCAACAGTTCAAAATGGCTTAATCAGGTACTCATCAAAACCACAGATCAGGCTGCACTGAACAAGATATCCCAATTCCCTTTCGTCAAAAAAACGTCCCCCATTGCAAACCGCCCAAGCACAATCAATGAAGAGAAGTTCATAGAAACAGTCACAGAAACCAATGTCTCACAAACCATTGCTTTGACAAAGGCCACCACACTCAACTATGGCAACAGCAGCAAGCAAGTCAACATCCATGAAGGTGAATTCCTCCACAACAAAGGGTTTCAGGGGAAGGGAATAAAAATTGCAGTGCTTGATGCAGGCTTTTTCAAATACCAAAATATTGCCGCATTCGATAGCCTCAAAATCAATGGACAGCTGAAAATGACCTGGGATTTTGTTGACAACAATCCATCGGTGAACGAAGACGATGCACATGGCATGCAATGTCTTTCCGTCCTTGCAGCCAATCTGCCTGGTACGTTTGTGGGAACTGCGCCTGCAGCATCCTATTATCTTTTCCGCACTGAAGATGTGGCAACAGAATTTCCGGTTGAAGAACAAAATTGGCTGGCCGCTGCTGAAAGAGCCGACAGCATTGGCGTTCAAATGATCAGCTCATCGCTGGGATACAATACATTTGATGATGCCCGTTTCAATTACACTTATGCAGACTTGAATGGCAAAAAAACAATGATCACAAGGGGCGCTACAATGGCAACCAACAAAGGGATGATAGTGATGAATAGCGCTGGAAACTCAGGAAACAGTTCCTGGAAATACATTTTAGCCCCTTCAGATGCTGTCGATGTTTTGGCCGTTGGAGCGGTGAACAACCTCAAGCAAGTTGCCCCATTTTCAAGTTTTGGTCCTTCGTCAGACAACAGGGTCAAACCCGATATTGCCTCTGTAGGATGGAATACCTTTCTGATCAGCACCAACGGAACGGTGGCGCAAGCCAATGGAACATCCTTTTCCAATCCCAATATTGCCGGTCTGATAGCTTGTCTTTGGCAAGCGTTCCCTGAGTTTTCCAACAAGGAAATCATCGAAACTGTAAGAAAGAGTAGTGACCGCTACAACAACCCCGATGCCCGAACTGGATATGGCATCCCAAACATGCGTTTGGCGTATGGGATGCTTGAAAGAGAAAGCAATATCAAAAAAGCAAAAGGCTTACTCAAGGCTGATAGGCTCAAGGTTTATCCCAACCCCATGACAGACGAATTTACCATTGTTTACAATGGCAAGACCAATGGCAAATTATTGGTTCAATTGCTTTCTATCGAAGGAAAATTGATCAGAAATCTTAGTTACGATGTGTTGGAAAATGAGTACTATTTTTTCAATGTGAACGGACTGGGTTCCCAGGCATCAGGCCAATATATATTGTCCTACAAAGATGGAGAAGGTGCTGGAACCTTGAGAATCATGAAGTAAACAATGCTGCGAACAAATGATCGCCGCCTTCATTGATTCCTGAAATCATTTCCTTTCTCACCAACCCAAGACCAAGTGATTGCTCAATGTAATCAACCACCTCATCATTCTCTTCCTTAAAAACGGAGCAGGTAATGTAGAGAAGATGCCCGCCAGGCTTCAATTGCACAGGAAGCCTTGACACAATGCTCTTTTGCATGAACTGGTATTCGCTGATCATGGTTTGATCAAAGGAACGCAACAACTCCGGGGTTCTGCCCCATGTGCCTGAGCCACTGCAGGGAACATCGGCAACAATCAGATCAACACCACCTTCAGGAAGGTTGGACTTGGCCACCTGGGTAGACATGGGATGTTGCAGGTCTGTACAAAAAAGCTTCTGTGCTACAATGCCGGCAAGCTTAAACCGGCGTTCCAATTCCTCAAGAATTTCTTCCCGTATGTCTGAAACATAGAGCCCTACTTTCCTGTAGCGGTCTGCCAGCATGATGGATTTTCCTCCACTGCCTGCACAAGCATCCCAGATGCTGGTTGGATGAGCTGGTAAATCAGCAAGCAGGTTGATTGTTTTTTGGGAACTGATGTCTTGTACCACGGCATCAACATCAAGATCAATCAGTTTCTCAACATCAACATTCGCATCAATCCTTATGGAAATATCCCCAACCAGTTTTGCCGGAATGGATGCTGCTTTCAGTGCTGCAAGCACTTTATCTCTTTTAAGTGGTCTGACGCGGAGAAAAAAAGATGGCTTTCTGAGATGATGCAAAGCAAAATCATGTTGGTCAATATCCGCTGAAACAGAGGCATGACAGGGGAAAAGTTCAGCAAGCTGGAAGCCCTTGAATTGTTCCCTTATGATTTCAACTTTGACATCAATGGTTTCACCAATCTTATCTACCAAAGATGGATTGGCAAAAGCCAGGTATCCCCCATCAACATCATGGGTAAGAAAATATCCCATGACCATTTGATCAATGAGGCTGTGTGCACTGGCGG
>JBJOOI010000214.1:0-3904 GCA_046051375.1 Bacteroidota bacterium
ATGGTGGCCACACCAATTTTTTTTGTCAGTTGAATCGCAAGCTCCATTGCAGGAATCTTCCCTATTTTTTCATAGGTGGCACAGACAAAATAACTGCCCGATGACTGTAGCATAGTAAAGGGCGAGTCCTTCATTTCATTCAGAAACAGGTCCCTTTTTTGTTGCATGAAGGAGGATAACTGAAGGTAACGTTCCTCTTTCTGCAGATGATTGGCCAGGGCAACCTGTGTGGGTGTAAAACAACAGAAGGCATCAAATTGGTGGATCTTCCTGAACTCTGCGGTGAGGGCTGTTGGCGCAACACAATATCCCAGCTTCCATCCTGTGCAGTTGTAAACCTTCCCGAAGGAAAAACAAACAAAACTCCTTGAAAACAATTCAGGATATTTCAGGATGCTGTTGTGCATCAATCCATCGAAAACCAAATGTTCATAGACCTCATCACTGATCAGATAAATGGAGGTATCGCGCAGCAAATCTTGAAGGATCAAAATGTCTTCATGTGCCAAGACACTACCGGTAGGATTGTGCGGCGAATTGATGATGATGGCCTTGGTCTTTCTGTTGATGACATTTTTTACTTTTTCCCAATTGATGCTGTACGTAGGAAATTCAAGCGGTATGCGTACCGGAATGCCGCCATTGGCGATGATGTTCGGAATATAACTGTCATAAGCAGGCTCAAAAACGATCACCTCATCTCCTGGCTGGAGAATGGTGGTGAAAGCAGTATAGATGGCATAGCTGCCGCCTGGTGTGATGGTGATATTGTCTGAAGGAGAAAAGCTGTTGCCGTAGCATCGCTGGATTTTTGCAGCGATGGCTTCCCGAAGCGGCATGTATCCAGCCATGGGGGCATACTGGTTATGTCCATCGGTGATGGCTTTGGCAGCCAATGCAGCCAATTCCTCATCCATCGGAAAATCCGGAAAACCCTGGCCCAGGTTGATGGCACCATGTTCTGCAGCAAGCGCACTCATCACGGTGAAAATGCTGGTGCCGGTATTGGGGAGTTTGGAGTTGATGGAGCTCATTGCATCTACAAATACTTATCTCCCTTGTTGCGTTTTATTTCTGCCACGTACTGCTTGATCTCCTGCTCTTTTTCTTTTTTACAAATCATCAACACATCCTCAGTATCAACAATGATATAATCATTCATGCCCTGGAGCAATACAAGTTTTTTGTTGGGAACATGCACCATGTTATGTGTTGCATCAATCACCATCACTTCAGATCCGGAAACGGCATTGCCCAGGTAATCCTTTTCCATGTTTTCATGGGCAGAATTCCAGGTTCCAAGATCGCTCCATCCGAAAGAAGAAGGAATGATATAGACATTTTCAGCCTTTTCCATCACGGCATAGTCAATGGACACATTCGTGCAAAGCGGATAGATTTTTTCAATGGCTGACTTTTCTTTTTCTGTATTGAACTGCGTTTTTTCAGCCTCAAATAATTCTGCGAGTTCAGGGAGATGCTTTTCAAATGCGGCAACAATATTGTTCACCTGCCAAACAAAGATGCCCGCATTCCAAAGGAATTCTCCGCTGGATACAAAGGTCTTTGCAAGGTCTGCATTCGGTTTTTCGGTAAAGGTTTTCACCTTGTATACATTGTCGCTGGCAGGCTGTTGTTCAAACTGGATATAGCCATAACCCGTGTTGGGATGGCTGGGTTTGATGCCCAGGGTGATCAATGCCTTATGGGCTTTGACAAAACTCATGGCCTCCAGGCAAACCTTGGTGAATGCTGTATCATCGAGGATGATATGGTCAGCCGGTGCACAAATCAGGGTTCCTTTTTCATTCAATTGCTGAAGCTTGTAGGAAATATAGGCAATGCAGGGTGCTGTGTTTTTTCTGGATGGCTCCGCTACAATGTTATTGGCTGGAATTTCAGGAATTTGGTCCCTTACGATTTCAACATATTCCTCTGAAGTGACAACATAAATATTCTCTAAAGGAATGAATTTCTTGAAACGGTCATGGGTGGCTTGAATCAGCGTTCTTCCTGTATTGAGGATGTCAAGGAATTGTTTGGGATATGAGGTGCGGCTCATGGGCCAAAACCTGCTTCCGATTCCACCGGCCATGATGGCCACATAATGGTTGTTGTTCATCATAATCTTTGTTTAAATTATACCTTCTCTTATCAGGTCATGTAAATGTATGACACCTGCGTAATGATTGTCTTCAATTACAATCAATTGTGTGATATTGTTTTTTCTCATCCTGTCCAGGGCATCCACGGCCAGTGCATCTCCCTCAATCGTTTTTGGATGGATGCCCATGATGTCTTTCGCCGTTGTATGGTTGATGTCATTCCCTTTTTCCAGCATTCTCCTCAGGTCACCATCTGTGATTACTCCAGTCAGCACACCATCATCATTCAGTACTGCAGTTAGACCCAGTCGTTTTCTGGTAATTTCTACAATGACGTCCTTGAGCGAACTGTTTTGGTTTACAGAGGGGCGCTCATTCAACTTGCTCAGGTCGCTGACCCGGAGGTATAGTTTTTTTCCCAGGCTGCCGCCGGGATGAAATTTTGCGAAATCAGCCGAGGAAAACCCCTTTACTTCCATCAGACATACGGCGAGGGCATCGCCCATGGCCAGTTGGGCTGTGGTGCTGGAGGTTGGGGCCAGGTTGTTGGGGCAGGCCTCCTGGCTGACGGTGGTATTGAGCACCAGGTCCGCACCCAGGGCCAGTGATGCGTTCAGGTTTCCCACCATGGCAATCAACTTGTTGCCAAGGTTTTTGATCAGGGTAATCAAGACCTTGATTTCCGGGCTTTCTCCACTTTTGGAGATGATCATCACGATATCGTCCTGCTGAACCATGCCCAGGTCTCCGTGGATGGCATCTGCAGCGTGCATGAAAATGGATGGCGTTCCTGTACTGTTGAGGGTGGCAACGATTTTTTGGCCGATGATGGCGCTTTTTCCGATTCCGCTGACCACAAGACGTCCCTTCATGTTGTCGAGGAGGTGTACGATCTCAACAAATGAGTCATCGATGAATTCCCTCAATTCCATGATAGAACCGGCCTCGATGGATAGGGTTTGTTTGGCGATTTCTCTGATGGGGATATTCTGCATGTACACAGGTTACAAAGCCCTTTTGGGCCGATATAATGCAAAAGTACCATAATTTAAAGATGTAAGAAGGTCTGTTCACCGAGGAATTCTGCCCTTTAATCGGTAAATTTGTATGGAACCTGCACAATCAGGCCTCGTAAATAGAACCATCTGTCTAATTTTTGGTTATAATTACACGAACAAAACTAAACAACACCAGCTTTTCTTATAATGCCTTCATCCAAGAATAAAAAAACAGCAAAGGATCCTATAAATCATTCAGCAGCGGGGCATGACCTGATTTCTCCGCTAAGACAATATTTTGGTTTTGATGCTTTCCGGGGTAACCAGGAAGCCATCATCAACAATGTGCTCAATGGCAATGACACTTTTGTCATCAAACCAACCGGAGGAGGCAAAAGTCTTTGTTACCAACTTCCAGCCATGATCAGCGAGGGTTGCGCCATTGTGGTTTCCCCCCTTATCGCCCTCATGAAAAACCAGGTAGACCTGGTAAGGGGCTACAGCAGCAACGACAATGTGGCCCATTTCCTGAACTCAACCCTCACTAAAAAGGAGATCAAAGAGGTACATGAAGACCTGAATGCCGGTACAACCAAAATGCTTTATGTTGCCCCGGAGACACTTACCCGGCAGGAAAACCTTGATTTTTTCAGCGCCCTTAAAATTTCATTTTTTGCGGTTGATGAGGCCCATTGTATTTCTGAATGGGGACATGATTTCAGGCCGGAGTACCGCCGTTTGCGGGAAATGATGGACCAGATTGACGAAAAAGTGCCTGTGATTGCACTAACCGCTACCGCA
>JBJOOI010000215.1:0-4229 GCA_046051375.1 Bacteroidota bacterium
CCAGTGCTGAAGACAAACTCAGGTGGAACTGGAACACCCCTATTGTTACAGGTAAAGCCAATCCCAAGAATCTCTATACAGCAGCACAATATCTTTATCGTTCTGTTGATCAGGGAAGGAATTGGCAGCGAATATCACCAGACCTTACCACCAATGACAAGAAAAAACAGGAACAGGAAAACAATGGTGGTCTGAGCGCTGATAATACTTCCGCAGAAAACCATACCACCATTTTCACCATTGCAGAATCTCCGCTGGATGAAAAAATCATCTGGGTGGGAACCGATGATGGAAACCTTCAACTGACACGCGATGGAGGCATCAGCTGGACCAATACCTCTGTCAACATCAATGGCACTGGTATCCCTGCACAAACATGGGTCAGCAGCATTGAGCCTTCTCATGTCAACAAAGAGATTGTCTATGCAACATTTGACAACCACATGTATGGCGACCACAATACCTATGCAGCCAAATCCACAGATGGAGGCAAAACCTGGAAAGCATTTTCCAGCAACGAGTTCAGCGGGTTTGCCCACAAAATTATCGAAGATCCCGTCAATCCCAACCTGCTGTTTCTGGGAACAGAAATGGGACTCTTTGCCAGCCTGAATGCAGGTAAAGACTGGTTCAGGATGAAAAACAACATCCCCTGGTATGCATTGGTGCGCGACATAAAAATCCATCCCACCACCAATGACCTGATCATCGCTACCCACGGAAGGGGTATCATGGTGGTGGATGATATTTCTGCCATGCGAGGACTGACCAATGAGATCCTTGCTAAAGATGTTCATCTTTTTGAAACAGGCAACATCACCCTTTCCACAGGAAGTTTTGGCAATGGTGGTTTCCCCAGCACCGGAGGTTGGGTTGCACCGAATGCACCGTCCATCAAACCTTTCCAATATTATTTCAAGGACAGGATCAATTCTGGCACCATCAAGCTTGAGATACACGATGCAGACGGCAAGCTGGTACAGTCCATCCCAGGAACCAACAGAAAAGGAGTAAACCGTGTTACATGGGGTCAACGGATTACACCACCCAAGACTGCCACAGGTGCTACAAAGCCTGACAATGGCGGGGCCATCGCACCACAGGTACTGCCAGGTAATTATACAGTAACATTGAAAATAGGAAAGGATGAGTACAAACAGCCCTTCCGTTTGGTACATGAAGAAAGTTCAAGCTTTAGCCTGACTGAAAGAAAGGCCCAGTTTGAGGCTGCCATGAAATTGTATAATCTTCATACATCGCTGGCATCCATAGTTGCAGGCATTGCAGACAAGCAAAAAACCTACAAAGAAGATGTTGCAAAATTGAAAAACAAAAAATCAAAAGCCCTTGGAAATGACTACCTGACAGCATTGGAAACCCTGAGGGCCACCCTGATTCCTACCAAGCAAACTTCCATGTTTGCTGATGAAACAAGGCTGAGAGAAGACATCACCCAAGTGTACCAGGCGATTTGTTTCAATGAAGCGGGACCCAGCAATCTGCAACTGGAGAGCATCAAGACCCTTTCATCCAGGGTAGAAGCGGCCGAAAAAAAGGCAATGGAAATCAATGCCCAATATGAGGCCAACGTTAAAAAAGCAATAGAAAAGGAAAAAACAAAATAAAAGCCTAGGTATCGCTGGGGTAAGAACAACAACCGTTTTTACCCCAGCCACTCAGGTGGCCAAGGCATAAGGTTTGGTAACATGGGTCTATCCGCTTAAATGAATCTTGGTCAGAGTTTAACCACTTCCCCTGTTCTTACACTTTCATCACAGGCAAAAGCAATCCGCAAGCTGTTGACAGCATCTTCAACATGATCCGTCAGGTCAATATCCTCCAGAATGGCCCTCAGAAAATATGCCTGTTCGCGGTTGCAAAGTTCCTGATGGTCTGGTTCGTCTGTAAGATCTATCCAGTCATCCTGCTTTGTAAAAGCATTGTTGGCATCAATGGAAGCATGGTGCCAGCGCAGTGATTCGGTTTTGGTATGGGCTTCAACTGAATCTGATTTACCAACACCGCCCGCATCTTTTGCGACAATGGAAACAGAGCCCTTCGGACCAATCACATCCTTTACAAAAAAAGCAGTTTCGCTGATCATGGGTCCCCAGCCAGCTTCATACCAGCCCACAGATCCGTCCTCAAACCTGATCTGCAACTGTCCATAATTATAATTTCCTTCAGGAATATCATTGGTCAACCTTGCACCAATTGCTGAAACCTGAACAGGTTTGGACCTGACCATCTGGCACATCACATCAATATAGTGCACCCCACAGTCAACGATGGGGCTAAGGCTTTTCATGAGGTTCCGGTGCACATCCCACATGTAGCCATGGCTTTGCTGGTTCAGGTTCATCCGCATCACCAGAGGCTTTCCAAGCTGATGCGAGATTTCAATGAATTTAATCCAGGAGGGATGATGGCGGAGGATATAACCAACAACCAGTTTCTTGCCTGCTTTTTTTGCAGCTGCGGCCACACGTTCTGCACCAGCCACTGAATCTGCGATGGGTTTCTCCATGAACACATGACAGCCTTTTTCAAAAGCCATTACAGCAAATGCTTCATGGGTATCAGGGTAGGTTGAAATGCAAACAGCGTCTGGCGTTGTCGCATTCAACGCTTCAGCATAATCACTGAAAAGCAGGTGTCCACCGCCCAGTTTCTCGTTCAGCAATTCCTTGCTTTTACCGGTAGAAACAATGCCACAAATCTCCACTCCAGGCATCTGATGAAAGGCCAGGGCATGGGAAGCACCCATGTTGCCACAACCGACTATGAGCACACGAAGTGTATCAGCATTATTCCTCATCTTGTATGATGCGTTTGAGTTTTAAACTTTTGACCGGAGCCACCACCAATGGAAACTTTTCGACCGTTACATTGCTGGCATCCAATCCGAATCCTTTTTCCTCTGAAAGGGAAACTTCTTTCAACCAGAAATAGAGTTTCATCACCACCCTTTCCCAGAAGGGAAGTTCATTGTCCTGGCTGAGGAATTTTTCTAAAACGATGAACTCAAAATCTCCTGCAATATTGTTACGCTGCAGGCTTTCATACCTCGAGGTAATGTTCACTTCCTTGTTCGAAACCATGTCTTCCACTACTTTCCTGAACATGAGGTTGATCTTGGGTTGGACACGGAAACCAAGCCTGAATTCTACCCTGATCACTTCATTGGGAATAATGGTCTGCACTTCATACTCACAGGTATAGGGATCGTCCAGGGTATCCACATGAACAAACCAATAAATATCAGCCCGCTTGGGTTTTTTGTTCAGGATGGAGTGAATGATCTTGTATTCAATCTCTTTGGGATTGTTGGCACTGCTGAGATAAACAAGGTGGGTCGCATACTTGTTGATGGACTGGTCATTGCTGAGCTCTTGCAGAACGGGTAGATAATTGTCCAGCCTGGCAAATTCCACGTAACGATTCTTGATCTTTCTTGATTTGAACCAAACATACATCACGAGAAACAATATCCCTCCTATCACCAACGTAACATATCCTCCATGAGGAAACTTATCAAGATTGGCAAAAAGGAAGCCAAATTCTATGCTGAAATAAACAACGAGGTATAGGTAAATCCAAAATGACTTTATCCTGTGCAGTACAAGGTAATTGGCGAACAAAATAGATGTCGCAATCATACAAAGGGTGATGGCCAATCCATAGGCCCCTTCCATGTTTCCTGAGTTCTTGAAATAAAGAACGATGCCGCAACATCCCACAAAGAGAAGAAAATTGATGGCTGGAATAAACAATTGCCCCCTCTCTTCAGTAGGATAAACAATTTTAAACTTGGGCCATAAATTGAGGCGCATCGCTTCACTGATCAGTGTAAACGAGCCACTGATCAATGCCTGGCTGGCGATAATAAAGGATTCCGAAGAAGCTCTGCAGTTGGATTCGATGCAATGAATGCCGGGTCTTTCATCAATCCTGCATTTGCAAAGAGTTTGCCTTCCTGTGCCAGCAAGTAGGCACCCTGACCCAGATAACTGAAAATCAGACAGACTTTAACGCCTATCCAGGAGAACCGTATGTTGTTTTTACCACAATGTCCCATGTCAGAATAAAGGGCCTCGGCACCAGTAGTGCAAAGAAAAACAGCACCAAGTATCCAGAAACCTTTGGGATATGTGGTGAGGAGTTTTATGGCATAATGAGGGCTGAATGCCTTGAGCACTGACCAATCAGTTGAAAGATTAATAATACCC
>JBJOOI010000216.1:0-4138 GCA_046051375.1 Bacteroidota bacterium
CAAGGCAAGCCAGCTGAATGCCCTGATGGCATAACCCACGCCCACATAGTCCCATTTCTTTTCTTCTATTCCCCATTTCACCATTTTGTTCAGGTTCTCACCCATTCCATAATAGTGCATGGCCCAAACAGATCCAAGTACGTCACTTGCACCAGTTGCACCTGCCATTTGGTCAAATGTGTTGCCAGCACTGTTGGTGGCAAAGTATTGTACATAGCGTCCTATGTTCACGCCATCATTCGCCAGGCCATAGGAACTTCCTGCAGCAGAGGAGCTGCCAACAAAGTTTCCGATGATGCCGGGCAACAGGGTTTCAACAGGAACCCTGACACTGGCATTGGGGTTTGCAAATGCCTCATCAATCTTCTTTGAGAAGACCAGGGCTATTGAGGTCAGGTAAAATATGATATTCTTTTTCATGAGCTGATTTTTCCTTTTGATTAAAATGATGTCTTCAAACCGAAGTTGAAACTAATAGGTGCGGGCATGGTTCCATAGTCAAATCCAAAACCACCAACACCTCTTGAACCTGCCGTATTACCATTGACAGCAGGATCTGCTCCTGTGTAATTGGTAATGAGTACAAGGTCATTCACGGTAAGGAATACCTCAAGTGTTTTGATGCCAGGAAGATCCCTGAATGGATTCTTGGGCAATGCATACGCAAATGTCAGGTCACGGAGGCGAAGCCAGTTTACGTTCTTCTCGATGAAATCCTCTTCGGGCATGTTGGTATAGTAGGCATCGTTCAAGGCTGGAACAACGACAATCGTATTCGGTGTTGGATTGGTGTTTTCCCGTCCATCCTTCAACACGCCCTTGACAACACGTGGGGTGAACCTGTCTGCAGTGAGGGGGCTTTTTCCTGCACCGGTAAGGTACCTGTGCGTACCATTGAAGATGTCTCCTCCCACTTTGATGTCCCAGAGGAAGTTCAACCTGAACCTGTTCAGGCGGAAGGAATTGTTGATACCCAGGGTGAAGTCAGGATTCCTGTCGCCACGGATTTTGAACAATTGTTCAACTACCGGTAGTCCATTGGTAGGGTTGATGAGCACATCCCCATTGAAGTTTCTTTCATAGCCAAAACCAGTGATGGAGGTTGTGGGTCCACCAAATATCAGACCGCCCCTTGCATTGCCATAGAGCCAGGTATCGGCGATATAGTATTCTGCAACGTTTTTAGGCATGTCGATTACCTTGTTCCACATCTTGTTGAAGTTCATCTGGAAATTCCATCCAAACTTGGCCTTGTTGATCACGCTGGATCCAAGGGTAATTTCCACTCCCTGGTTTCTTGTGCTGGCCGCATTTTGCGTGTTCAACACGAAACCTGTGCCATAGCTCAAACGGAAGTTCTCAATGATCTGACCCCTGTTGAGGGTATTGTAATAGGTGGCTTCCAGGTTGAGTTTGTTCTTAAACAAGCGAAACTCTGTACCCAGTTCATACGTGCTTTGTCTCTCTGGCGCCAGTTCAGGATTGGCATTGGTAAAGCCGTAGGAGAAACCACCGCCGCTTGCAAAATTATTCACGAAAACAGACTGAGTTGAGTAGGGGGTATTCAAACGAGCGGTTCCTGCCAATGAGGTCCTGATTTTCCAGTAGCTGATGACATCGCTGTTTTTCAACGGTTTGATCAGGTCGCTGGCAATGATGCTAAGGCTACCACCAGGGTAGTTATAATTCCTGTTTTTCTCAGGCAGGGTAGATGCTGATTCAAAGCGATGTGTATAGTTCAGAAACACCATGTTCTTGTAGCTCACTGCAGCTTCTCCAAAATAAGCAAACTGACGGAGGATCTGCCTGTTGTATTCACCAAAATAGTTCCTCAACAACCTTACCCTTGAACCAGGTGCAGTGACACTGCTGTCGAAGCTTTCAGTTGAAGAAAGTGTATTTCCTGTGATGGCATACATTTGTGTTTTATAATCCTGCCACATGGTGCCCACCATGCCCCGGAAGCTGAAGTCGCCCACTTTCTTCTTTGCAGTGGCAGTGATGGTATGGTTGTATCCGGCATATTTTCTCCAGAAATTGTCAAGCGTACCTTGGATGGCCGAGCTTATATAAAAGCTTTTTGGATGGAACCTGGTATATCCCTCAATGTTGTAGGCGTCATATCCAAAACGACCCTGAACAGATAACCAGCTCGTTGGGTTGATGTTGATACCCAATGAAGTGGTGGCTCGCATGGTAATATCCTTTCCAACGTTGTTGTTCACATTGAAGAAAGGATTGTCAACGTCTGCATTGGGATTGCTGCTGAACAAAGGCAGTTTGTCGCCGGTTACAGGATCTTCAAAGTTGAGGATGTTGTTTCTGTTTGGCCAAACCATCAAACCCAGCATGTATCCTCCAGCACTTCTCAATACCTTGTTGTTCTCTGTCCTGATCAGTGATACGGAAGGCATGATCTCAATATACTTTCCAATCTTGGTTGTGTTGGAAAGACGCATGTTATAGCGCTTGAAGTCATTGTTGGGAACTACACCTTGCTGGTCGAAAATGGATCCAGACAACCTGAAGAACGAATTTTTGATACCGAAGTCCATGCCCAGGTTATGGGTTTGGGCGATACCTGGACGGAAAAACAATTTCACGTTGTCAAACAACACAGTGGTATCTCCGTAAGCTGGACCAAAATAACGGAATGTACTTGCGGGGATGCCGTTGGTACCATTGGAGTATTGATCAAAAGTTTCAGGGAACCTGGTAAGCTGTGAAACACGGAAGCTGTTGTCATACTGCATCTGAAACTTACTTGTTTTGGCCCTTTTGATAGTGATCAGGATGGCGCCGGAGCTTGCCTGGCTACCATAAAGCGCTGTGGCTTCAGGTCCTTTCAAGATGGTTACGTTTTCAATATCACTTGGATTGATGTCGGCAATCCTGTTTTGGTAGTCATTGTTTCTGTTGGGACGGTCAGAAGCCAGACCGATACCACGACCACCATCTGAAGTTTCATCAACACTCTGGTTGTCTACCACGATACCATCCACCACAAACAGTGGCTGGTTGCTCATGGAAAGTGAGTTGAATCCACGCAAAACGATGGAGGAAGAAGCTCCTGCTGCACCGCTGGTTGGACTGATGGTCAGACCGGCTACACGGCCTTGTAAGCTGTTGACAAAGTTTTCACGCTGTGTTTCCTGGATATCATCTCCATCCACTTTCTGGACGGAATAACCCAGTTCGCGCGGATTCTTCTTGATGTCCATTGCCGTTACGACAACACCTTCAAGAAGTCCTTCGTCTTGGGAAAGCTTAACATTGATGATGGTTTGTTCGGCAACCTTGATTTCCTTGGAAACAAAGCCCACTGAACTGAATACCAGTGTTTCACCCTTGGATACCGCGATGGTAAACTCACCTTTGGCATCGGTTTGCGAAGCCTTGGCTTTTCCTTTGATGGTCACTGTTGCATTGGAAACAGGCTGGTTGTTGGGCCCTGTAACCTTTCCTTTGATGCTGGTCTGTGCCATCACCATGGTGTGCAACAGCATGGGAAGCATGATCAGCCATGTGATTTTTTTGATTTGTCTCATAAACGTTTGTTTTTGTCTTTGAAAGACCTTGGTTTACTATATAAAGAAGTATATGGATGCCTTTTGAGGTTGTTGGCTTGTAGCAGTCGGGCTAAAATTGACCCGAAAGGTATAAATCTTAGGGGAAATAGACAAATATGGAGCCTAAAAGATCAGTTTTTAAGCCCTTTCGCAGTTCCGCTCCAGTCAGGATCTGCCGCGCCTATCCAGTTTCCTGAAAGACCGTATTGGATGGCATGCACCCTGCCAAATTGTGCAGTTGTTTTGATTTCTTCTATTTTGATGCCGGACTTACGGAGCAGTTCGATTGTTTTCTTGTCTTTCCAGAGGACATTTGGGTGGTTTTCAACCAATAGCCTGTCTGGAAGCTGGTAGATCCTTCCGGCTGAAAGGGCCTGTTCAAGTGGCATGCCATGATCGATCACCCGGCTGATGACCTGCACAATGGCTGGCACAATCCTTGCACCGCCTGCAGCACCCAATGCCAGAAATGGTTTTCCATCTTTCAGGATGATGATGGGTGAAATATGGGAGGAAGCCCTTTCGCCTGGTTTCATTTCA
The DNA here is from genome assembly GCA_046051375.1 of Bacteroidota bacterium. Taxonomy (GTDB): domain Bacteria; phylum Bacteroidota; class Bacteroidia; order Chitinophagales; family Chitinophagaceae; genus Pollutibacter. The sequence goes on from JBJOOI010000216.1 coordinate 4,110, forward strand.
CCAAGATAGGGCCCCATGGTGGTTGCCAA
>JBJOOI010000217.1:0-6293 GCA_046051375.1 Bacteroidota bacterium
CCTGTGAGCAGGGATTCGTTGACATGTGCATCACCCCATAAAATTTTACAGTCTATGGGAACCTGCTCTCCGCTTCTTATCAGCACAAGGTCTCCAACTTTTAGTTGTGTATTTTCAATGGGAAGGATTACTTCCTGGTGGTGCTCATCAAAGGCAATCATATTGGCCATTACCTTCTGAGACTTCATCAGTGCCTTGAGTGCCCTTTGTGTGGATTGCATGGATGCATCTTCCAGGTAGTTTCCAAAGAAGACCAGGGTGATAATGGTTGCAGCGGTTTCGTAAAACAAATACTGTTCACCTTGTCCCATCAGGGTTCCAATCAGGCTATAGAAGAATGCTGCTGATGCCCCCAGGGCTACCAGTACATTCATGTTGGGCATTCGGTTGCGGATACTGATGATGGCACTTTTTCCAAAGAAGGACATGCCTACCAGGTACACTGGAATACAGAGTGCCAACTGTAACCATGGATTCATCAGCCAGTGAATGGGTATCCATCTCTCCAGCATGTGCAGCATCAGCACCACGGTGAAAGGAAGGCAGAAAATCAACCGCTGTATTTGGGTAGATAGTAATTTTTTTTTGCGGCTTCCTGCAGGAATTTTAGCATCCACTACATTGTATCCAAGATCATTGATGCCTTCCTTCAACCCATTGGTTGATGAGCCTTCAACGATATCAAATGAAACATCTCCATCGATGGGATTGACCCTGATGTTTTGTACACCTTGTTTACCAAGATACTTGTTAATGGCAAGGGCACAGTTTGCACAGGTCATCCCATCCACTTTCCATTGAATTGTTTCCATACTACAAATTTACTGATTAAATTACCTTTGCAGGATATGGAATTGATGAGCCAAACATACGATTTATCAGCTTTGTCTGAAATAGCCGACCAACTCGCAGAGCATGTCCGCCTCTATGAGGTTGTCACTTTTGAGGGAGATCTGGGCGCTGGGAAAACCACCCTGATCAAGGCGTTGTGCAAAGCACTGGGGGTACATGATATGGTGAGTAGTCCAACCTTTGCCCTTGTGAACGAATATGAGGCCACAAATCTTGCTCCAAGAACCAGGGTTTACCATATTGACCTTTATCGGCTTGAGGCTGAGGAAGAGGCCATCAGGGCCGGAATTGAGGACCATCTCTACAGTGGCGATCTCTGTCTGGTGGAATGGCCCCAAAGGGCCTGGGGCATTATTCCGGATCATGCCCTCCGTGTGATCCTGGCTTCACAAGATATTGATCATCGTCATATTAACGTGACGGCAGGCAAAAATTGATTAACTTGAATATTATTCATCAATGATGCCAAGGAAGCCTTATATCAGTTCAGGAATCAGTTTCGAACCACTTGAAGAAACACTTGATGTCAAACCATTGGGTTCTTCTTTATCCATTGCCATTCCCAAGGAAAATGCTTTTCAGGAAAACAGGATTGCCTTGAGCCCGGATGCGGTAGGGGTTTTGGTCAACAATGGTCATGTGGTATCCGTGGAAACCAAGGCAGGAGAGGGGGCTCATTTTTCCGATAAGGATTATGCAGAAGCCGGAGCCATCATCGTTTACGATAAAAAAGAAATTTTCAGGAGTGAATTGGTCGTCAAGTCTGCCCCTGTTTCAGATGAAGAACTCTCTTTGCTTTCAGTAGGTCAAACCATCATTTCTCCTATTCATCTTCCCGTGATGAAATCGCATATCCTGGAAAAGATGATGGAGAAAAAAGTGACAGCACTTTCTTTTGAAAACCTGAAAGATGAATCTGGGCACAATCCTATTGTAAGAAGCATGAGTGAAATTGCAGGGAGTTCAGTGATGCTGATTGCCGGACAGTACCTCAGCAGTGCGAACAATGGGAAAGGTATGTTGCTGGGAGGCATCTCTGGCATTCCGCCCACCAAGGTAATTATCATCGGCGCTGGAATAGTCGGTGAATATGCTGCCCGGACTGCATTGGCCATGGGGGCCAGTGTAAAGGTTTTTGATAACAATATTTACAAGCTCAAAAGGTTGCAGAACAATATTGGAGTAAGGCTATGGACTTCAGTATTGGAACCCAAGGTGTTGGCCAAGCAACTGAAAACCTGTGATGTGGCCGTTGGTGCATTGACTTCCTCTGGGGGGAGAACCCCCGTGGTGGTCAGCGAAGAGATGGTGTCCATGATGAGGCCGGGAACTGTGATTGTGGATGTGAGCATTGACCGTGGGGGTTGTTTTGAAACTTCTGAAGTGACCTCACATGAAGAGCCGGTTGTGACAAAATACGGTGTTATCCATTACGGGGTACCCAACATTCCTTCCGGATTTGCCAGAACTGCTTCTCAGGCCATCAGCAATGTACTGATGCCTCTTTTGTTGACTATAGGCGATGAGGGAGGTCTTGAAAAACTGGTTTGGCATCAGCTTAACATCCGCAATGGTATTTATCTTTTCAAGGGCTCACTCACCAATTTTCACCTCAGCCAACGCTTCAACCTGAAATACACCGACCTGAACCTGCTCATCGCAAGCCAGCGTTAAAACCAAAACAAATCAGATGAAAGCGATCATACCAGTTGCCGGTGCCGGAACAAAACTAAGGCCCCATACCATAAAAGATTTTGTGCTGGTTGTTGGATACCTGGGCAACAAGATCCAGGACTATGCTATGGCCCATTATCCCCATTTGAACATCACCATCATTCAACAGCATGAGCGCAAAGGCCTGGGGCATGCAGTGTATTTGTGTAAAGAAGCAGTGGGCAATGATGAGGTTGTCATTGTGCTGGGAGATACCATTTGCGAGTACAATGCCACTGAATTTCTGGCCACGGAGGGTTCAGTGCTTGGCGTAAAAAAGGTTGATGATCCCAGGGATTTCGGTGTTGCAGAAACAGACGAGTCAGGGAATGTGAGCCGGGTCATTGAAAAACCGCAGATTCCCAGAACAAACAATGCATTGGTGGGTATTTACAAGATCAAGGATTCCTCCATGTTGTTTGATTGTTTATCCAAGATCATGTCTCATGCTGCCCAGGAGCAGGAAGAGCATGGGCTCACACCAGCATTGGAGTGCATGATCAATGGCGGAACGCATTTCACCACCTTCAAGGTGTCCAATTGGTTTGACTGCGGAAAAAAAGAAACTTTGCTGGATGGCAATGCAACCCTCCTGAAAAAATGGGGAGGGGATGTTGTTGCTGAACATTCATTTGAAAACACCATCATCATTCCTCCCGTGAGTATTGCTCCTGGCTGTGAAATCAAGAATGCCATCATCGGGCCCAATGTATCGATTGGAGAAAAAACCCTGATCCAATATTCAATTGTCAAGGATTCAATTGTTGGCGCCTACTCCAAATTATACGATGTGGTGCTCCACGATTCCCTGATTGGTTCTGATACAGAAATCAAGGGAGAGACCCGCACACTGAATATCGGCGACAATACTGAAATTGATCTGGGTTGATTTGACTAACTGATTTTTCCTACCATCTCTGAAGGGATCACCCATGCATCAAACTCAGCTTCTGTAAGGTATCCCAGCTTCACTGCCATTTGTTTCAGGGTCGTTCCTTCCTTGTGGGCTTTTTGGGCAATTTCCGCTGATTTGTAGTACCCGATTTTGGTATTCAGTGAAGTGACAAGCATCAGTGAATTGTTCAGGTGCTTATCAATATTATCGTAGAGCGGCTCAATGCCTACTGCACATTTGTTGTTGAAACTTACGCAACCTTCTCCGATCAATCTTGCACTGTGCAGGAAGTTATAGATCATCATGGGTTTGAAAACATTCAATTCAAAATGACCCGTGGCTCCGCCAATGTTGATGGCTACATCATTTCCCAATACCTGTGCAGCGATCATGGTCAGGGCCTCACATTGTGTGGGGTTTACTTTTCCTGGCATAATGGAAGAGCCGGGTTCATTGTCCGGAATGAAGAGTTCTCCAATGCCACTCCTTGGGCCAGAAGACAGCATGCGAACATCATTGGCGATTTTCATCAGGCTGACAGCTACTGTTTTCAACGCTCCATGTGCTTCAACAATGGCGTCATGCGCAGCAAGTGCTTCAAATTTATTTTCTGCAGTCACAAACGGAAGACCTGTGAGCGCTGCAATATGCTTGGCTACATTTTCTGAATATTGATCCGGGGTATTGATTCCGGTACCTACAGCAGTGCCGCCCAATGCAAGCTCTGACAGGTGCTCCAGGGTATTTTTGATGGCTTTGATGCCATGGTTGAGTTGTGATACATATCCGCTGAATTCCTGCCCAACAGTCAATGGCGTTGCATCCATGAAATGGGTTCTTCCAATTTTTACCACATGCATGAAGGCCTTGCTTTTTTCAGCCAGTGTGTCCCTCAGCAGTTCAATGCCAGGAAGCGTTACTTCGATCAACATTTTATAGGCGGCGATGTGCATCGCAGTCGGAAAGGTATCGTTGGAAGATTGTGATTTGTTGACATCATCGTTGGGGTGAAGGAATTTTTCCTTGTCATTCAGGGAACCGCCTTTTTTTACATGTCCTCTGTAAGCCACGACCTCATTGACGTTCATGTTGCTTTGGGTACCGCTTCCGGTTTGCCATACGACCAATGGAAAATAATCATTGAGTTTGCCTTCCAGGATTTCATCGCATACTTCACCAATCAGGTTTGATTTTTCTGCTGATAATACACCCGCTTCACAATTGGTGATGGCAGCCGCTTTTTTCAGGTAAGCAAATGCATAAATGATTTCTTTCGGCATCCTGTTGATGTCTTGAGCAATCCTGAAATTGTCAATGCTGCGCTGGGTTTGGGCTCCGAAATAGGCATTGGCCGGAACACTTACTTCACCCATTGTATCTTTTTCAATCCTGAATTCCATGTATATGATTTAGAGGTGCAAAATTAATGAATGTATGGGCATTAAAAAGACCTGTTTTTACTGGTCCAGTCCCTGATATAGTCTGCGATTTCTGTTGAGGATGTGCCTGGCGGGAAAAGCTGACCTACTCCCATGGCTTCCAGCGCCAGCCTGTCTGCTTCGGGAATGATGCCGCCACCGGTCAGCAATACATCATCCATCTTCTTGTCCTTCATCAGCCCAATGATCCTGGGAAAAACAGTCATGTGTGCACCGGAGAGGATGCTCACACCAATGGCATCCACATCTTCCTGCAAGGCAGCCTCAACCACCATCTCAGGCGTCTGCCGGAGACCGGTATAGATGACCTCCATGCCGGCGTCTCGGAGAGATGTGGCAATCACCTTTGCACCCCTGTCATGCCCGTCCAGTCCTACTTTTGCGATGAGGACACGAAGTGGTCTTTTAGCCTGCTTGTTTTCCATGTTGTGGTTATTGTGCCAATAGGGTCAGGCAATGTCCAATTCTTCTGGTGGTGGCTTCTCTTCCTATCCTGAAGGCGATGTCAAAAACAGTAGGACCGAATTTAGCACCCACCAGCATGATGCGGAGGGGAAGTTGCAGTTCTCCTGGTTTGATCTGGGCAATAGCCGCGGCTTCCTTGAATGTTTGCTCAATAGCTGATGCGTCCCAGGTCTCCATTTGTTGGAGTGTTGTTTTCCACCCTTCAAAAAAGACTTGCTTTTTTTCTTCCCATTTGGGCTGAACAGATGCCAGATCAATCTCCACAGGGTCTTGGAAGAAATAGGCAACCTGTGGTACAAAATCATTGAGGAGTTGGCATCTTTCTTTCACCATGGGAATGATGTCCGTCAGGGCTTCTTCACTGGCATGAATATTATTTTTGACAAGTATTTCCTGAACAAGGGGAAGGAGCCTGCTGGTTTCGCTTCTTTTGATCCATTCCTGGTTGAACCATTTGGCTTTTTCAAAATCAAATTTTGCCCCTCCCTTGTGAATCCGGTCAATTGAAAATCGCTCGATGAGTTGATCAAGACTGAATATCTCCTCGCCGGTTCCATCATTCCAACCCAGCATGGCCAGCATGTTGATGAATGCTTCGGGCAGAAACCCCATTTCCTTGAACCCTTTGGTGAGTTCAGCTGATTTGGGGTCTTGCCAGTCCATGGCAAAAACGGGAAATCCAAGCCTGTCACCATCCCTTTTGCTGAGTTTTCCCTGTCCATCGGGCTTCAGGATCAATGGGAGATGGGCCCACTGGGGCATTTGGTTTTTCCAACCGAGGTAATCCCAAAGCAGCACATGAACCGGTGCTGAGGGCAGCCATTCTTCTCCCCGGAATGCATGGGTGATTTTCATTTCGTGGTCATCTGCTACAACAGCCAGGTGGTATGTAGGCATTCCGTCTGCTTTGAGCAGGACCTTATCGTCCA
>JBJOOI010000218.1:0-6014 GCA_046051375.1 Bacteroidota bacterium
TCTTTCTGTTCAATTCAATGCCTCCGGTTTTTTTCGCATCGAAAAAAATAATGGTAAACATTGGATGGTTGACCCTGAAGGAAATGCATTCATCGGTATTTCACTCAACAGTGTAAGAAAGGGCAGTTCTCCGCAACATGAGAGGGTATTTGCTGAAAAATATGGAACAGATGCAAAATGGATGGCAGGGGTAAGGCAGGACATGAGAACTGCCGGATTCAACATGCTGGGTTCCTGGAGCGACACTGCTGCCATCAGGATGTACAACCGATCCAATCCCAAAGAAGGCATTGTGTACACCACGCAACTCAGTTTGCTGGGAGGTTTCGTCCAGCAAGAGAAAAAAAATGATCCTTCAAAAAAAGAATGGCCAATCATGGCTTTCCTGTTTGATCCAGGGTTTGAAAACTATTGCCGTACAAAATGTGAGGCAAACAAATATGCGGCTGCAGATCCCTGGCTCGCGGGGCATTTTTCTGACAATGAACTTCCTTTTCAAAACAACCTGATCAAGGAATTCATTTCACTCAATGATCCAGGAAGTGCAGCCTATCATCTGGCTATCAACTGGGTGAAGACAAAGGCCCTTGATACTGCAAACCTTTCAAAAGACCAGCAGGAAAACTTCTCAGGGTATGTGGCATCTGTTTATTACAGAATTGTTTCCGCAGCCATCAAACAATCAGATCCCAATCACCTGTACATGGGGAGCAGGCTGCATTCCAGCGCAAAAAACAATCCCTATCTGCTGAAGGCTTGCGAGCAGTATTGTGATATCATTTCCATGAATTATTATGGGAATTGGACCCCCACACCAGCAGAATTCAACGCATGGAATTCCTTGTCCAAACCCTTCATGATTACAGAGTTTTATACCAAAGCAGAAGACTCCGGTTTGCCCAATATTACCGGTGCAGGATGGTTGGTAAAAACCCAACAGGAGCGCGGAATTTTCTATCAGAATTTTTGTCTTTCCCTTCTTGCTTCTCCCAATTGTGTGGGATGGCATTGGTTCAGGTACCAGGACCAATGATCCCACTGATCCCAAGGCAGACCCTTCCAACAATGATTCCAACAAAGGGTTGGTGAACAACCGCTATGAGGTATATTTACCCCTTGCTGAAAAGATGATTGAACTCAATCGCAATGCTTATGGTTTGCGGAACCTCAGTCAAGGATCTCTAAAAAAATAAATATGCATTTAATCACTGAAGCAGCAATGAATCAATCTGACAAGATTGCCATCATTGCCTCAGGAGAATCTTTTTCTTACAAGACCCTGCTGCAAGCATCGCAGCAGTTTGCCACTCATCTCCTTGATGGCAGCAACGACCTTTATGGCGCAAGGGTAGCCTTCCTGGTTGATCCCGGCTTTGATTACGTGAAAGTGCAGTGGGGCATCTGGCAGGCTGGCGCTGTAGCTGTTCCGCTCTGCATTACGCATCCATTGCCATCTTTGCAATATGTGCTGGAAGATACAGGAACAACAATACTGGTCATATCTCCCCAGTACCACGATCTTTTGGCAGGGTATGCCCTGGAGCATTCAATCAGGCTCATTGTTGTTGACAGGGTTCCGGAAACAGCGATTGCGGTATTGCCCAACATTGATTCCCAGCGCAATGCAATGATTCTTTACACCAGTGGTACAACCAACAAGCCCAAAGGTGTTGTTACCACCCATGCCAATATCGCAGCGCAAATCAACTCCATTACAAGCGCCTGGCAATATGCGCCCACCGACCATACCCTCTGTGTTTTGCCACTCCATCATGTGCATGGCATCATCAATGTGGTATCTGCAACACTCTCGATTGGAGGCACTGTCGAATTTGTTACTTCATTTTCTGTTGATGATATTTTTTCGCGATTCCTGAAAGGAGATATCAATGTTTTCATGGCCGTTCCCACCATTTATTTCAAGCTCATTGCAGCCTTCGAATTGCTTGATGGAGCGGAACGGCAGCAGTTGAAAAATGCCATGAAAAAATTCAGGCTGATGGTATGTGGGTCTGCGGCTTTACCTGTTTCTGTGATGCAAAAATGGGAGGAAGTAAGCGGTCATGTATTGCTGGAAAGATATGGCATGACAGAGATAGGAATGGGCATCAGTAATCCCTATATTGGTTTGAGAAAGCCGGGTGCTATTGGTATGCCATTGCCAGGTGTATCAGTAAGACTCGTGGATGAAAACATACAACCCGTCATCAATGGAGAGGCTGGAGAGATACAAATCAAGGGCGAGAATGTGTTCAAGGAATACTGGAATAAACCAGATGCAACAGCAAAAGAATTCACACCCGATGGTTGGTTCAAAACAGGTGATGTTGCTGTGGTGGAAGAAGGATATTATCGCATCCTTGGAAGAAGTTCTGTTGACATCATCAAGTCTGGAGGATACAAATTGTCTGCCCTTGAAATTGAAGAGGTCTTGAGAACCCATGACCTGGTTGATGATTGTGCGGTGGTTGGCATTGCAGACGAAGAATGGGGTGAATTGGTGGTGGCTGCTGTCGTGGCAAAGGAAGGTCTTGAACAGCACCAGTTGAACCAATGGATGCGCACACAAATGCCCACTTACAAGACACCCCGGAAATACCTGTTCGTCAAAGAACTGCCCAGAAATGCCATGGGAAAGGTGGTGAAAAATGAAGTAAAAACAATGTTCCAATGAAATTGATCAGACCAGTTGCCATGGCACTGTTGATGCTTCTTTTCATGAAAATCAGTACAGCACAGCGTTTCAGATCAGCAGTTTTTCAAACAGTTGATTCAATCAATGCCATAGCATATGGCAGTGCCATCAACATAAAAGGCAGTGCCGAAACATTGCTGATGGATCTGATTTTTCCACAGGGCGATACCATGAAGAAAAGACCATTGGTTGTTTTCATGCATGGAGGCGGGTTTCAGAACAATAGCCGAAAGGGATCTTACAGTGCCATGGTTTGTCAGGGTTTTGCAAAACGTGGTTTTGTAACGGCAACGATTGATTATCGTTTGGGAATTGAGAACCAGAAAAGCAATGATGATTATGCCAATGCCCTTTATCGCGCGCAGCAGGATGGCCGTGCTGCCATTCGTTATTTAAAAAAACATGCTACTCAATATGGCATTGATACCAATCAGGTATTTTTGACAGGCAGTTCTGCAGGTTCCAAAACAGCCATGGCCATTGCTTATATGGATGAATCTGAGTTGCCTGCTGGCATCGATATTCAAAAATGGGGATCCCTTGAAGGCACGGGCGGCAGTGAAGGATTCTCATCCAAAGTACATGGTGTCATGAATGCATGGGGTGCGATGATTGATTTCAACTGGATGAAAAAAGGCGATGCGCCACTGTTCAACACTTCCGGCACCATGGACAAGACGGTGGCTTTTGACAGTTCATTTGGATACCATGGATTCAAGTATGGGGGCTATATCCTTTATCAGCACTGTCTTTCATTGGGTATCCCCACTAGATGGCGACCTTTTTATGGCGCAGGACATACCTTGGATAACAACAAGGCAAAACAAGACAGCTGTTTTCAATCCATGGTGGAATGGTTGTATCCTCTTTTGGCCATCAACCAATCAAAAATCACTAAACTTGCAATAGATAACAATATTCAATTTCAAAGGGATGAAAATTTATGGCGTAGCCGTTCTGTCAGCCTGCTTCATCGCAGGTCAACTCATAGGTGAGGCATTGGGAATCTTGTTTCATTTTGATGGCAACATCGGTGGTGTGGGTTTCGGAATGCTCTTGCTGATTGTATTGGGTGATTGGATCAAAAAGAAAAAATGGCTGGATGCAGAATCGGAATCAGGCATTCATTTCTGGAGTGGCATGTACATCCCTGTTGTGATTGCCATGTCTGCTACACAGAATGTAAAGGCGGCATTGAGCGGTGGATGGGTGGCCCTGGTAGTCGGTGTTTTTGCTACCCTGCTTTGTTTCTTCTTGATACCATTGCTTTCCAAGCTTCAAAAGAAAACTGATCCATCTCTTTAATCATCATCATGGACTTCATCCCCAAACTGTTTGCAAAAAATGAATTGATTGTAGCCTTCCTGGTGGTTGGGTTGATCATGTTCATTTCTGTACTTGTTTCAAAACACCTCTTGCGCAACAGGATTCCAGGTGCAGCTGTGGCCATCACCATGGGCTTGATCCTGGCTTATTTTGGAGGGAAAAAAGGCATTGCGGATATGCCGTTGTTTGCCGGCATGGCCTTTCTTGGTGGCTCAATGATGCGCGATTTTTCCATTGTTTCCACTGCCATGGGAGCCAGCCTATCAGAGATCAAAAAAACCGGTTGGGTAGGAATTCTCTCTCTCTTTATTGGTATTGCCGTTGCTTTTTTTGTTGGAGGATCCATCGGCTATGCAATGGGCTACAAGGACATTAAATCTGTTGCCACCATTGGTGCAGGCGCTTGTACTTTTATTGTTGGTCCCGTAACAGGCGCTGCATTGGGCGCCAGTTCAGACATCATCGCCATCAGCATTGCCATTGGTGTCATCAAGACAGTAGTTGTGACGATACTGACTCCACTGATTGCAAAACGCATAGGGCTTGACAATCCGCAAACTGCCATGATTTATGGCGGATTGATTGGTACCACCAGTGGTGTGGCTGCAGGTCTCGCTGCCACCGACCCAAAGCTTGTTCCCTATGGAGCATTGACGGCAACATTCTACACGGGTTTGGCTTGCATGCTTTGCCCCTCGCTTTGTTATTTCATATTGAGCCTCTTCATCTGATCATTTATTTTGTTTGATGGTTTTTCAATGCTAAATTGAATCGACAAATGGCATGGATTTGAAAGAACGTATTTTACTTTCAATGGCCGGAATGCATGGATAGTAAAACCCGTCAAATCGCTTGAAGGCAAGCCCTGGGTATGGCGTGCACATTTTCCAGAATGGCATACGGATGCAGATTCCATCCTGTTGTCTCGCGGCTTTCACATTGCCTATGTCAATACCAATGATATGTTTGGTGCTCCTGCAGCCATGCAAGTATGGAATGCATTTCATGCCTACATGGTCAGCAAAGGTTTTGCCGAAAGGGTTGCCTTGGAAGGGGTCAGCCGCGGTGGGCTATATGTCTACAATTGGGCAAAAAGAAACCCTTTAAAAGTGGCTTGTATTTATGCTGAAGCGCCAGTAGCTGATTTCAAAAGTTGGCCAGGTGGAAAAGGCACTGGCAAGGGATCCCCATCCGATTGGCAGGCCTTGTTGAAACAATACGGATTCACCGAAGAGCAGGCCCTTGCTTACAAGGACAATCCCATCGATAACCTTGAGGGGCTGGCAGCCTGTGGAGTTCCTGTTTTGCATTCCATAGGCTTGAACGACAAGATTGTTCCCAATGCAGAAAACAGTTTTCCACTCATCAACAATTACATCAAGGCAGGTGGAACGGCCACGGTCATACCCATGACAAAGGGTCCTCAAAACCTTGAGGGGCATCATTTTCAGATCGAACGTCCTTCAGTCATAGCAGATTTTATCAGCAGCAATGCTTACCCAGTAAAGCCCATCCTCGATCCTGCCCAGTTTCATGTGGCAAGAACAAGATTGACAAACAGTTTCATCCAATTCACCAAAGAAAAAACCGGCCGTGTGGCCTTTATGGGAGGTTCGATTACCGAGAATCCCGGATGGCGCAATAAAGTGACCCAATACCTCATAGAACGATTTCCTCTAACAAAATTTGAATTCATTGATGCTGGTATTTCATCCACCGGCAGCACCCCCGGTGCTTTTCGTTTGGCATCTGAAGTGCTCTCCAAGGGAAAGATAGATTTGTTCTTTGAAGAGGCTGCAGTAAATGACCGCACCAATGGCTTTAACAATACCGGCCAGGTTCGTGGAATGGAGGGCATTGTGCGGCATGCCAGGATCAGCAATCCATTGATGGACATTGTGATCATGCACTGTGTTGATCCCGAAAAAATCGCCGATTATACTGCAGGAAAAATTCCCAATGAAATCATCAACCATGAGCTCGTTGCTTCACA
>JBJOOI010000219.1:0-3863 GCA_046051375.1 Bacteroidota bacterium
AAAGGACTAAAATCATACAACTTCTCAAGATTCCAGAATATCCTTTACCCCATGTTCATTTGGGGAATCCTGCAGATCAGTTTACAAGTCGTTTTTTCTGGATACACGAATTTCAGCCACCATTCGCTCGATTATATATGGTTGATTGTTGACCCAAGAAGAACAGGTCAGTTCTGGTATTTGCACACCCTGTTTTTTGTGGGCATGCTCTATGCGTTTCTAAAAATAAAATTCCAGTTCACTTCGAAAATGCAAATACCCATCGGAATATTGATGTATACGGCTTTGGCGCTGATAAGGCAAAAAGGCATCTACCTCGGCTTTGCGATGGACATCCTCCAATACTATGTTTTTTTTGCGCTGGGCGACCTCATCTCCAATACCATCAGAAAAAAAGAGAACAAACGGTATTTTGAATCGTTTGTTCTCCTGCTCATCCTTGTGCCCATTTTTTGCCTGGTGCAGTACAATTTTGCAGCAATCAATATACAGCAGGGCAGCAATTATTTTATAGAACACAAAATGCCCCTATTCTTTGTGGTGATTGCGCTTGTAGGATGTGCACTATCCATCAATATCTCATTTATCTTGGGCAGGTATAATGTTTTAGGATACCTGAGGATCATTGGATACCATTCCATCCACATTTATTGCATGCAAATCATTTTAATGGCCTCAACAAGGACAATCCTGTTGAGGACATTTGATCATTTGCCTTCACCGCTGGTGCTGACCCTGATCATTGTAGCAGGGCTAATGTTGCCGATTTTGTTTTATAATTTGCTGATGAGATTGAACTGCTGGTGGTTGTTTTCACCCAAAAAACCAATGGCAACACCAAAACAAGAAATACAAAAAACAATGGTCAACCTATAAGTCAGAATGCTCATAATCGGAACTGGCAAGCACCTCGTTCACTGATTTTCTGGCCTTACCCCTGAGTTTATCAAACTTATTGGTAACCTCATCAACCATCGAAGTCATACCATCTTTCACTCCTTCAACCAGGTCATCTCCCTTCTGCCTGATTTTTCTTCTCGTTTCAGTACCCTTATCCGGCGCGATCAACACACCTAAAAGGGTTCCTGCTGCAATACCTGCTACAACACCCAAGACAATTTTTCCAGTTGACATAATGAATAATTTAAAGGTTGATAAAAAAAATGACTACTTCCCAAAGCTATCCACTGGGGGAACATATTCAAATGACCAGCACGAGGATACCATGTGATGGCCATCAGCAAAAGGCTAAAACATTCAATAGAAGATTAATTGTACCCCGATGCAAAAGAGTTTAGGGCATTCCGTAATTTAGTGTCCACAACCACCAGACCATGAAATGTAGGCTGATTAGCTTTGTTCTACTTGCCCTGTTCTCGCTAACAATGAAAGCATCCTATGGGCAAGCAATTGACTCAATGATCAATGTGTATGCAGATCAGTTCCCCAAAGAAAAAATCCATGTTCATTTTGATAAAACGATTTACAACAAAGAGGAAACCATTTGGTACAAGATTTATATTCTTGATGATCAGGGACTTACGCAACTGAGTAAAAATGTTTACATGGAGTGGTTTGATCAGGCAGGCAAGCTCATTCGCCAACATGTTGCCCCCCTCTTCCAGTCCTCCGCCAAAGGAAGTTTCGAATTGCCTGCTGACTATACCGGCAGCGTCATCCGCATGAAGGTATACACGCGCTGGAGCCTGAATGATGATCCTGCATTTGGTTTTGAACGAGACATCATCATCAACAACAATGAAACCATCGTAAAGCCTTCCAAAGCAGAAAACAATACCATTGTAAACGTTTTCCCAGAGGGTGGAGAATTGATTACTGGGCTAAACAGCCTGGTTGCATTCAAGGCAACCGATAAATTTGGCAAACCTGTCAAAATCAAGGGATTGCTGGTAAACCAATTGGGCAAGACCCTGGATACCATCAAAGTAAGGCATGATGGCATGGGCAGTTTTAGGTTGATGCCCAAGGCTGGTGAATCCTATTCACTGAAATGGATCGACCCAGCTGGAAATACTGGCATCATTGGCATACCCGTAAACAAAAAAGAAGGAATCACCTTGTCATTGAGCACCAGCAATGAATTTGCGACCGTAAAAGTTGAAAGAACAGCGAGCATACCCGAAAATCACAAGCGCCTGAACCTGCTTGTGCACATGAACCAGATTGTCCTATTCAAAGTCAAACTCAATACAGCAGACAAACAACTGCTATCTGCGAACATCCCGATTGAGGGATTAAATACCGGAATTTTACAGTTTTCCTTGTTCAGTGAGGACTGGCTTCCCCTGGCAGAAAGGATTGTCTTTGTCAACAACAGGGAGCATGAGTTCGGTGCCAAACTCATCCCCCAATTGGTTACCCTCACCAAAAAAGGGAAAAACGTTTTTGATATTTATGTGACGGATACTACTGTGACCAACATGTCTGTTGCGGTAACAGATGCTTCATTGGAAAGTACCCAGGCCAACCATACCATCTATTCTGACTTGTTGTTGAGCAGTGAGCTGAAAGGCAAGATCCATAACCCTGGTTATTATCTTTCCAGCGACGCTGATTCTGTTACTGCTAACCTAGACCTTGTGATGCTGACCAATGGATGGAGAAAATTCAATTGGGATAAAATAAAGGCTTCAATAGGCCCTGAAATAAAGTATCCGGTTGAGACCGACCTGATCAGGGTCTCTGGTAAGGTTTATGGTCTTAAGAATGTAAGTGCCAACGACCTGATGCTCAACCTCGTTATCCAGAACAAGGACAGCAGCAAGAATTTCATCTTTCAACCGGTTACCAAAGAAGGACTTTTCCAAGGTCAGAACATGTATATTTTTGATACAGCCAGGATCTTTTACAATTTCAATCAAAACCAAAAACTGAATGAAATCACCCAGGTTCAATTTGACAATGGGCTGCTAAAGGCTTCTGGAAAACAGCTTGAGCTTAAGGATGAGAATATGCTTAATCTTTGGAATGACAGTGTTTCACTGGCCAAAATGAATGCTTTTCTTCAACTGCAGGAAGACTGGAAAAAAAGATCCTCCTATAAAACCTTACAGGAAGTGATCATCAAAGCCAAGGTAAAATCAAATGCGCAAGCATTAGACGAAAGGTATTCAAGCGGCCTATTTGCCGGGGGCGACGCGCAGGTATTTGATTTTCTCAATGACCCTGCAGCACTGGGAGGCATTGACATCATCTCCTATTTGCAAGGAAGGGTGGCCGGGCTCATGATCAATAGGTCTGGGGCTTCAACAACCATGAGCTGGAGAGGTGCAACCCCCGATCTTTATCTCGATCAGATGCAGGTAGGTGCAGACTTTATCCAATCCATCAATGTTCAGGACATCGCAATGGTCAAAGTATTTCGCCCACCTTTCTTCGGATCGATGGGAGGTGGCAGTGGTGGAGCCATTGCGATCTACACCAAAAAAGGTGGCGATTTCAGGAGTGACAATACAAAATCAAACAAGAGCATGCAAAGCACATTGTTGGTTGGCTATACCCGTTTCAAGGAATTTTTCAATCCACAATATGAGAACCCTGCAGAAAACAATGAAACCGACATTCGTACAACCCTATATTGGAATCCTTATGTCATCACCAACAAGAAAAGCCCCAGGTTCAAGGTGCAGTTCTTTAACAATGACATCAGCAAGAAACTACAAATTGTATTGGAAGGGGTAAACGCAGATGGCAAAATGACAAGGGTGGTGAAACTCCTTGAATAAGAAGTCCTCTTTATCTTTTGGATAATTTGATACCCAATTGAAGGTTTATAATTTAGACAATTTGAAATAACCCAAATGGAGCTCATCCTGCTTTTCAACAACAGCATCAGCAAGGAC
>JBJOOI010000220.1:0-3852 GCA_046051375.1 Bacteroidota bacterium
GGCAATTACAGGACCTTTTACCAATTTGCCTTCCGTGAGCCCTATCTGGCAGGACATGCTTTTTGGAGGTTCGTTGGCGAACAATACAAGAAAGACAACATCACTTATTTCCTCTACTTGTCCAGGATTTATAAAAGCCTCAATGCAGCAAGCTTAAAAGTCACGAAGAAAAAATTTCGCGAACTGCTCACGGATTTCATGGACCAGGAAACTGAAAAATACCAGAACGATTTAAAAGGGAGACGCAACCTGCCCAAAGGAAATGTGGTGACCATTGAAGAAAAAAAGAACGGCCGTGATTATTACCGTTTCCAGGCCAACCCCATTGCCCGCAACAACAGCTATGCAATGGTTGAGTACAAAAAAGGTATCTACCGCGTAGTGCTGGATGATCTTTCTGATAAAAGAAAAACCTTGCTGAAAGCAGGGGTGCTCAACAACCAGGATGAATTGAATCCCAATTATCCTTTGTTGGCATGGGATCCCAAGGGATCAAGGATCCTTGTGGTATATACTGAAGAAGGTAAAATCAAGATGTTCATCTACGATGTGGTGGCAAGGATAAAAACCTTCAAGCAGGAACTGGAAGGTTTCCAATTGATCCAGGATGCAAAATTCATGCTCGACAACAATACGCTTATCCTCAGCGCCGTCAAGAACGGGCAATCAGATATTTTTGTATACAAGGTCAAGGAAAACACACTGCAACAAATCACCAACGATATCTACGATGACGTGGATGCATCATTTGTTGCCTTCCCAAGCAAAACTGGAATCCTGTTCTCTTCCAACAGGCCATCACCCAATGCCTCCAAAGCAGATACCGTTATCCCCTCTCGGAACAACTTCAATATTTTCATGGTTGACAACTGGACCAAAAGCGAGTTCAGGCAAATCACCCAATTAACCAATCAACCTTTTGGACAGGCAAGGTTTCCCCTTCAGTACAATGTGAACCATTTCACTTTTGTGAGCGATGCAAATGGTATCGGCAACAGGTATGCTGGGTTTTTCACAACCCAACGTGCCGGACTGGATACATTGTACAGGATAGGCGATGAAATCCTGCGCAACCCTGAAAGAAAAGAATTGGATTCAACTCTGAAGGCATGGGAAAAAACAGCTCCTGATTCCATTGGTTATATATCCATCACCAGTGACAGCACTTATGTATTCCCTATCACCAATTACCAAAGCAGTTTGCAGGAAACCAGGGGTGCCGGAGACAACAACCAGGTCACAGAAGTAAGGCAGGAAGGCGACCTCAAATTCCTGTATAAATTAAAAATCAACGATGCCGTTCTGCTCAAAAGAAATGTAAATGCAAGACCCACTGACTATATCAAGAAATTGATGGAGGATGAAAGGAAACGCAAGACAGGCCTGATGATGTACCAGAAAGAAGAAAAAGAAGAAGCCAAAACAGAAAAAAAGAATATCCTCTTCCAGACTGAATTTGATCAGGATTTGAAAGACACAGCAGGGTTGGTTGCAGAAGAAATCATGGTGCCGCAAAAAGAGGATGTGCTGAAGAAGGCAAAGATGTTTGATTACAAACTCAAGTTTGCTTCAGACTATCTGGTTTCGGGCTTCAACAATTCAGTGATGGTCAACCGCTTTCAACCTTATGGCGGAGGATCGGGTCCTATATACCTGTCCAATACAGACAACCTGAATGGTATCCTGAGAATGGGAATTTCAGACCTGATGGAAGACAAGAAGTTCATTGGAGGATTCAGGTTGGCGACCAATTTGAGGGACAATGATTATCTCGCATCGTTTCAAAACCTCAGGAAAAGATTTGATTGGGGAGTAACCTATTACAGGAGCAACCAGGAAAACTATCCCATTTTTGATCCATCAGATATCAAGTCTCAGTTGAGGAACAAACTTGCATCCAATCTCTACCAATTCAATGTAAGCTATCCTTTTGACGAAGTCAAAAGCCTGAGAGCCATGTTGGGATACAGGAGTGACAATGTTGTCATCACATCAGATGCCAATTACAGTCCTACCCTTACGGCCACAGATACCGTTCTCAAATATGCATTGGTAAAGCTTGAGTATGTGCATGACAATACCATCAACCCAACATTGAATATCTGGAACGGATTCAGGTACAAGGTGTTTGCAGACATCAATTCAAGGATGGTGAATGCAAAAGGTTCAGGAAAATTCATGTTCAATATCGGCACTGATATTCGTTACTACTACCCTATCTACCGCAATTTCATTTGGGCAGGAAGGGCAGCAGCCGATTTCTCTTTCGGCTCACAAAAACTCATCTATTACCTGGGTGGCGTTGAAGGCTGGTTGAGACCTAAATTCAACAACGCCATCCTGCCTGCTCCAGACCAGAACTACGCGTTCCAGACACTGGCACTTACCCTCCGCGGGCACAACCAGAATGTTGCCAACGGCAACAATAACATGGTCATGAATTCAGAATTCAGGCTACCGCTTTTCACCACCTTGTTCAACAGGCCGGTAAACAATGCATTCCTTCGGAACTTCCAACTGGTGCAATTCCTTGACCTGGGTACTGCCTGGAATGGAAAGTTTGATAAAATACAGCGGCCCTATTCAGCTTATGGACTTCCACCTGTACAGGTCAATGTAAAAACAGGCGGCATAGGACCCTTTGTGGGCGGATATGGATTTGGTGGAAGAAGTACTTTGCTGGGATATTTCCTTAGGGTTGATGCTGGCTGGCCCATGGGCAATTTCTTCAAAGGAAAGCCATCATGGTATTTTGCACTCGGCCTTGATTTCTAATTGACCAAGAGAAAAAAACAATCTCAGGTAAGATTATTCTGCCTTTTCCATGCGAGGGCCCTCCCCTAAGTTTTCTAGCTTTATGCATGAAAAAAGGAGCAGGAAGGCATGTCGAAGAGGATACCATTTTTTAGAATTTTCCTTGCTGCATTATTGGGTATTTTCCTGGATGCCAACTTCAATCCATCGCTTTCTGCCTGGATGATTGTTCTCTCAGTTTTCTTTTTCATATTGATTTGCTTTGTCAAATCAACAGTAATCATCAAATGGAAATGGAGCTGGATATTGGGAATTTCCCTGATCGGAATCCTTGTTGCCGTCGGCGGCATTTCCAATGCCCTGAGGTCCAACAGTAAGAAAGTCTTTAAACCTTTGGGATCATCAGCTCTACTGCTTAGCATTACAGAAGGGCCAAAACAAGGTAATGCTTCAAACCGTTATCTGGCAAGGGTTTTCAGGGCAGATAGTCAACCATTTGAGCCAATAGGTACATCCTACGTATACATCAAAAAAACAGATAGCAGCAACATCATGCCCGGAGATGTGCTGCTATCATTGAGCATCCCTCAGGCGCTCAAAAAAAATGCCAACCCAGGGGCTTTTGACTTTTTCACCTATTCCAAACGAAATGGCATTGCCTTTACCATGATGCTAGAGCCCTCGCAATTCATCAAGTTGGTTCAAGCCAACGCCAACAGCAAAGGTTGGATCTACACGATCAGGGAAAAGATCTTGACCATCATCAAAAAGCACATCAAAAGCAAGCAAAATGCAGGGCTTGCAGAAGCCATGCTGATTGGTTACAGGGAAGACCTGGACAAGGAATTGTTGAATGCCTATACCAATACAGGAGTCGTTCACATCATTGCCATTTCGGGATTGCACCTGGGTTTGATTTTCATGTTGATGGACCTCTTGATTCGTTCAATGGCGGGCAGAAAAAGGGCTGCATGGGCTGGCTTGTTTATCAGCCTACCCTTGCTCTGGAGTTTCGCCATCCTCACAGGATCTTCGGCTTCTGTGATCAGGAGTGCCATCATGTTCAGCTTTATCATTGTTGGCAAAGCCATTGGAAGA
>JBJOOI010000221.1:0-3839 GCA_046051375.1 Bacteroidota bacterium
ATCCCTGCCTCCTTCAATTGAATTGCAGGTGTTGGAAGAATTTGAATTGGACAAAATTTCATCCTTGCAATCATCCAACGAAGTCCTCGCATTGGTTCATATTCCCCAACCTCTAATTTCAGGTTTTGTGCCAAAAGGCATAACCCTGGTGCTCGATCAGGTCCAGGATCCTGGGAATCTGGGTACCATCATCCGTTCCTGCGACTGGTTTGGCGTTGAAAATATCGTCTGCTCCATTGATACAGCAGATGCATACAATCCCAAAGTGGTACAAGCTGCCAAGGGTAGCCTTTTGCGCCCCAACATTTTTTACAGTTCGCTGGAAGAATTTCTTTCCTTGCTTCCCAAGATGCCTGCGTATGCAGCTGTGCTTGATGGCGAATCCATTGGGCAAGTATCTTTCGAAACGCCCTGCCTGCTTCTGATCGGCAATGAATCAAAAGGGCTCTCTTCGGCTATCAGGGCCTTTGCGACCAAGGACATTACCATCCCCAGAAAAGGGAAAGCTGAATCTTTGAATGCGGGAGTGGCTACTGCAGTCATTTTATCCGCAATGACAAGTTAGTTATTTGAATTGCAGTGCCCTTGAAGGATTGATTTTACGGCTGATCATGGAAGGGAGGATAAGGATCAACATGGATATGGCAAAGGTGCCAATCATAATCATCAAGACCTGTCCATAATCAATGGCAACCGGAGCTGTTCGAACATAGTATGCCTCTTCATTGAGCTGGATCAGTTCACCATATTGTTGCAGATAGCAAAGGGAGAGCCCAATGATGGTGCCCAAAAGAATTCCTATCCCTGCAATCCATGATCCGTAGATGATGAAGATTCTTTGTATGATTCCATCCCGCGCTCCAAGCGCTTTTAACAGGGCGATCATCGGTGTTCTTTCCAGCAACAAGATGATCAGACAAGTGATGAGGTTGATCACAGCAATGATGATCATGACCGTAATGAGGATGTATTTGTTCGTGTTCTGAAGGTTGAGCCAATCAAAAATTTCTGGCGAAATTTCCTTTAAGGTGAGTGCATTCCAGCCTGTTGGTATAAAATTGAAAACCCCTGCAGCAGTAGAATCCATTGTTGATGGGTCTTTCAGGTCCATCTCATATCCACCAATTTGGGATTTGTTCCAGTCATTGAGTTGCTGGATCAGTTGAATATCGCCAATGGCATACACCTTGTCATATACATCGATACCTGTTCTGTAAATTCCGGAAACTTTCAGCTTTCTGGTCCTTGGCATTGCACCATTTTCCTGGATAAAATAGATCAGTAAACTGCGTCCGGTATCTATCCCCAGTTGGTTGGCTGTATATTCAGACAAAACGAGATCACCGGACTTTGTGCTGTCATCCAGTGTAGGCCAGCTGCCCCTGACCAGGAACCTGTCAATTTTTTTGAAGGGATAAGCTGTCGTAACGCCCTTCAACAGTACCCCCTCAATGGTGCCATTGGCATTAAGAATCGCAGACCTGGTGGCAAATGGGCTTACAGAAAGGATGTTGGGATGGGCTGCCATCAATTTTTCGATGGTATCATTTCTGTTGATCGGCAATTCTTCTGCAATCGTAGACCTGATGGGTTCATAGTGCTGCACACGCATATGCCCCCAGAAACCAAATACTTTCTCCGCCACAATGGTCTGAAATCCATTGATAAAAGAAAGGGCAACAATCATTGCCGCAACACTGATGGTGGTTGCGGTGATGGAAATGCGCATGATAAAAGTCGAAAATGACTTTTTTCTGCCTCGAAAGAGTTTTCTTGCTATGCGAAGTGAAAGATTCAAATGATATGCTTCTCCGGTAAAAATACAAATCAATTATTGATTAAATTCGTGAAACAATCAATCCCCATGTACAAGACACTGCTTTGGTTCAGTTTCGCCCTCAGTTCTGCAGTGTCTTTATTTGCACAAAGACAGCCTGATCAGGTATTCAACCCAGCCATCAAAACCATCAAGCTCACCAAATTTGGCGATCCTGTTTCTTATCCCATCATCAACCTGAATTCAACAGACATGCTTGAGCTGAACTTTGATGATATGGCTGGTGGGGTTAAAAATTATTTCTACACCTATGTGCTCTGCAATGCTGATTGGACGCCTGCGCAATTGAGTTATTTTGACTATGTAAAAGGTTACACGCAGGTAAGGATTTCAACCTACCGCAATTCTTCTATTGCTTTGACCAGGTACACACATTACCAGGCCAATTTTCCAGACAGGAATTGCATGCCCACCAAGTCTGGAAATTATATGCTCAAGGTTTTTGTCAATGGCGATACCAGCAAACTGGCCTTCACCAGAAGATTCCTGGTTGTTGACCCAAAAATCAGCATGGCTGCCCAGGTGCTGCAGCCCTTCAATCAACAATATTATTTGACCCATCACCGGTTGCAGGTTCAATTGGATACCAAGAATTTTGACATCCGTTATCCGCAACAACAAGTACGGGTAAATGTCTTGCAGAATTACCGTTGGGACAATAACCTGACGCTGGTTGCGCCCACTTTTATCAAACAGGACATGTTGCAATACAGCAACGAAAATGAGATGATCATGCCCGCTGGCAAAGAGTTTCGCTGGCTGAACCTCAGGAGTTTCAGGCTTTTGGGTGATCGGATCAGAAGGCAGGAAAACAATGACAGCAGTTTCAACCTGTTTGTGAAAGAGGATCTTCCCAGATTGCCCCGTCAGTATTTTTATTATCGAGACCTGAATGGGCTTTCCATCAACGAGACCATTGAAAATATCAATCCGCTGTGGAATGCAGATTATGCAAGGATACATTTTAGTTTCAAGCCTCCCGGAGGAGTCCCTATCAGGAATGGTCAAATTGTTATCATGGGAGAACTTTCCAACTATGGAAAAGATCCTGATGCTGCCATGACATTTAACAATGAAACCGGAATGTATGAGGCCAGCATGTTCCTCAAGCAGGGCTACTATGATTACCAGTATGCCATCAGGGAAAAGACGGATGCCAGAGAAAGATTCAGTTCAAGCTTGATTGAGAATGATACCTGGGAAACAGAAAACATCTACATGGTTTTGGTTTATTTTCGGCCGCTTGGAGGCCGATACGACGAGCTGATTGGCATCAGACAATTCAATAGCCAATTCAATCGCGCACTTAGATAAAAGTTGTATATTTGCATCGGCAGGTCTTACACGACCAGCTCCTGCTGACTCCCCCAGGACCGGAAGGTAGCAAGGGTAGGTGGTTGAGCGGTGCGATGTAATCAACCTGCCATTTTTTTTGACCTTATCTCGGCATTTCTGTTCTTCCCTTTTATTAACTTGCCGATTCAAATACATTCACATGAAATTTTTTGTTGATACCGCCAACCTCTCCCATATCAAGGAAGCAGCTGATCTTGGAATCCTTGATGGTGTAACCACCAACCCTTCACTGATGGCGAAAGAGGGCATCAAAGGGAATGACAACATCCTCAAGCATTATGCAGACATCTGCGCACTGGTGGATGGTGATGTGAGTGCTGAAGTATTGTCAACTGATTTTGACTCAATGGTTGCTGAAGGAAAAGCATTGGCCGCCATTCATCCCAATATTGTGGTGAAGGTGCCCATGATCAAGGATGGCATCAAGGCCATCAAATGGTTTACCGATAATGGTATCCGTACGAATTGCACCTTGGTATTTTCTGCAGGTCAGGCGATCCTTGCTGCAAAAGCAGGTGCAGCCTATGTTTCACCATTCATTGGCCGCATTGATGACAGCAGCTGGGATGGTATTCAACTGATTGAGCAATTGGCACATATTTTCATGGTGCAGGGTTTTGAAACTGAGATCCTTGCTGCATCTATC
>JBJOOI010000222.1:0-3834 GCA_046051375.1 Bacteroidota bacterium
GGCGTTCTGTTTTGCCATGATTGTTTACGGGCGGATTCTGACAAAAATCCAGCCAATAGGAAAAATAGAGCAAAAAGAATGATGGGAAGAAAACGTAATCGTGGGGAAAATGGCTTGGAAGGCGAAACAACAGATTTCGTAAAAGAACCGATAATACCGCCTGAAATTAAAACAATAGGGAAAACCCACGGAGTTTTAAAAAGCAAATAAGTAATAACAGTAGAAAGAAAAACAATGAGCCATTTTTGTTTAGTGTCAATCAATACATATGTCTTTATTGCAGCAAAAGCCAGGAAGCCCAAAGCCATGGGTTGTATGAAACGCAAATAATGAAGAAGCGTTAGATTGTTGGTGGAGAAAACAAAAGATAGGGCAGACATGAATAAAACGGCAGGCGTTGTCCAGATCAATAAAGTAATAATGGCAACAAGGATTCCTCCTTGGCGATAGCCAATTAAAGAAACTGTTTGAGTTGCTGTAGCACCAGGCATCAACTGACAAAAGGCATTGATATTGATAAGGTCTTTGAGGCTAATGTATTGGTGCTTGTCAACAAAAGACTTGATCATCATCCCAAACTGACCCTGTGGACCACCAAAGGCTGATAAGGTGTACAGCAATACTGCACGAAAAAATGGAAAGTGCTTGGAAAGAGGCAAAGATTATTTTTTTAATCCAATTTCCCTGAGTCTTTCGTCAAGATAAAAGCCCGCGGTATAATCTTCATATAATTTTGGGTGATCTGGTGAAATACAAGAGGACAGACATGCAAGAGACATATTACTCCGGGGGTGTAAAAAGAATGGTATGGAAAAACGAGAACTGTTCCACATTTCCCTGGGAGGGTTGACTACCCTATGGGTTGTGCTTTTTAACCTGTCATTGGTAAGGCGCTGCAACATATCTCCAACATTTACCACAATTTCACCAGGGCCAGCCTTGACGGGTAGCCACTCACCTTCTTTGCTAAGTATTTCAAGTCCGTCAGCTGAAGCACCAACCAAAAGGGTAATGAGGTTGATATCTTCATGTTGCTCTGCCCTGATGGCTGATTTTGGTTCATGCAATATGGGGGGGTAGTGAATTGCCCTTAGAATACTATTCCCAAGGTAAATGTGTTCATCAAAATAAGTTTCACCCAGCTGAAGGTGTATAGCAATGGCAGAGAGTAAAGCTGCGCCAGACACCTCAAAGGCTCTGTATGCCTGTTGAAAAAGCATATTAAAATCTTCAGGAACGGAAACTTTTACATTATCGGGATATGCTTCAGGAGAAACCATACCTTCTTCTATAATTTGGCCATATTGGAAAAACTCTTTCAAATCGGGTGCGTCACTACCCTTTGCATGTTCTTTACCGAAAGATGTATAACCGCGCTGGCCAGCAAGACCTATAATTTCATAAGATCTTTTTTCTGCTTCAGAAAGGGAGAAAAAAGATTTTACTGTAGCGTACAAACGATTGATCAGGTCTTCGGGGATTCCGTGGTTCTTAACAGAAACAAATCCAACCTCCTCAAAAGCCTGTCCCAAAGATGATGAAAACTGAACTTTTTCTTCCGTACTTCCTTTTAAAAAAGAATTAAGATCAACAACTGGGATATTCATGGTATAAAAGATTGTTGGGTAAAAATAACAAACATAATTTTGATTTATAAATAGAAATTGGATGTTACGATTATATGGTATGATTTTGATGGTTTTTATCGTTTCGTCATGCGCTAAAAAAACGCTCTCTTACACTGGTGAGGCTGCTTTCAAAAGCAAATCTGGTGTACCAGATTATGGTAAACTGGAATACTGGGCGGCGCATCCCAATAAAAAAGATCCATCAGATACCGTTCCCCTTCCACTGGTAAATGATCAAAAAGAGCAAAGGGCAGATGTATTTTTCTTGCACCCAACAACATTAATGGGATTGAGAGAAAACGGAAACAACAATGCCAGAATTGATGATGCCTTGCTTAATTTTAAAACAGATTATTCTCCTATCATTTATCAGGCTTCGGCATTCAATGAAAGTGCAAGGGTTTTTGCTCCAAGATACAGACAAGCACATATTGGTATGTATAGTGAAAAAGACAGTGCAATGAAATACGCAGCATTCAACCTCGCTTATGAAGATGTAAAAAAAGCATTTGAATATTATTTACAGAATGAAAATAAAGGAAGGCCAATTATAATTGCTTCACATAGTCAGGGTACAACACATGCGACAAGGTTGTTGAAAGAATTATTTGATGGAAAAGCGTTGTCAAATCAATTGGTCTGTGCATATCTCCTAGGTATGCCCGTTAAAAAAGGGAGTTATGAAAAAATTCCTATTTGTACTGACAGCACGAAAACAGGATGCTTTGTAAGCTGGAGAACGTTCAGGGAAGATTATTCAGATGATTGGGCAAATCGTGTTGATACAACTATTGTTGTAGTAAATCCTGTTACCTGGAAAAACACAAACGAGATCGCAGATAAATCTTTACAAAAAGGTGCGGTGTTGTATAATTTAAACAAAGTATATAAAAATACACAAACCAGTCAAGTAGAAGGTAGCGCACTATGGGTATCACACCCAAAATTTCCAGGATCTTTCTTATACAGAAGTAAAAATTATCATGCCGGAGATATCAATCTATTTTATGTAGATGTCAGAAAAGATGTCTCCAGAAGGATAACATATTTTCTTCAGGGAAAGTGAGTAGAATCATTAACAGGGTTAAGTGTAATCATAATTTGTAGGAGAAAAGCTGAATAAGTTTGAAAAAACTTACGATGAAACTAATCATAGCTCCAACAGATTTTTCGCCCATATCAGACAATGCCATCAAATATGCGTCAGACATGGCAATGGCCATGAGAACGAACCTTATGTTGGTTAATGTATACCAACTACCCATTAGTTTTTCTGAAGTCCCACTTGTTACCATTTCTCTGGATCAGATAAGAGAAATCAGTGAAAAAAAAATGGCAGAGTTAAAAGAAAACCTTGAAACAATTACAGCTGGAAAATTAAAAATATATACAGAAAGCCGATTAGGGGAAGTGGGTGAAGAAATTAATAAACTAACAGAAACACTCTCGCCTTTTGCCATTATCATGGGAACAAGGGGAACCTCAGGAGCAGGTAGATTTTTTATGGGAAGTAATTCTATATCTGTCATTTCAAAGGTGGGAGTCCCTGTATTTGTAATACCTCCTGGAGTAAGGTTCAAACCATTTAAAAAAGTTGGATTGGCTTCCGACCTGGAAGCAGTGATAGATAGTACGCCAGTATCAAAAATTAAAGAGGTTGTACAATATTATGATGCTGAGTTGCATGTTTTGAATGTAGACTATCACAGGAGACATTTTACTCCAGATACTCCAGGGGAAACATTGAACATGGACAGTTTGCTTGCAGGCATGAATCCAATATATGATTTCATAGAAAACAAAAACATTGATGAAGGGCTGAATGATTTTACAGAAAAAAACAATCTTGATTTGTTGATCACACTACCCAAAAAACACAGTATGCTTGAGCGCTTTTTTGAAAAAAGTACGACAAGGGAGTTGATTCACGAAACACATATACCCATCATGTGTATTCACCGTAAGGTGAAAGAACCAGAAATGGCTAAAACTCAGCACTCTTAGGCGTGCGAGGGAATGCAATTACATCTCGGATATTGGTCATACCTGTTACGAAAAGCACCATTCTCTCGAATCCAAGTCCAAAACCAGCATGAGGAACGGTACCAAATCTCCTTGTATCCAGGTACCACCACAGTTCCTCTTCAGCGATATGCATGTCTTTCATCCGTTGTGTCAAAAGTGCAAGCCGTTCTTCCCTTTGGGA
>JBJOOI010000223.1:0-3831 GCA_046051375.1 Bacteroidota bacterium
CACACCGGCAGCTTATACCGCATTTAATTTACTGAGGGCAAGGGCAAGAAATGCTGCGGGGACAGCCAGGACTACACCTGCGAATTTGCCCACAGGGCTCACCAAGGACCAGTTCAGGTTAAAGATTGTCGATGAAAGGGCATTGGAACTCTTTGCTGAAGGGCACCGTTGGTTTGATTTGGTGCGCATGAAAGCACCCAATGGTAAATCCATGATGGAGTTCCAGTTTGGAACATTTATTCCTACGTTAAGGGCTGGTATCCCAGTGTATAGCGCAGGTACAAATAGTTGGGGTGGTGGTGTTACAGAACCGGCAGCTTTACCTGCCTTTAATCCAAGGTTGATGCTTTTGCCTATTCCATTGTCAGAAATTGTGGCCAATCCTAAAATGACGCAAAATCCCGGCTATTAGTGTTGGATTGTGTTCGGGGAATTATAAGGATTCCCCGAACATGAATCCAATTTGCCATTCAATCAACCTTTAGTATTTTCAATAGCATTCATTGAAAATTCATCCCCCCGTTTATGCTAAAAAAATATTTTTATTTAACCCTCTTCATTTTAGTGATTTGTACAGTAACTGACTTGAAAGCACAAACGGGTGGGAACACTGTTTATGGAAACATCCAGTATGCTCCGGTAGACCTATCAAAAGAGGAGAAAAAATCCCTCACTAAAACAGTTGAAGGCGTTCATCCCAATTTTGATCCTGCTGAAAATATGGTATTGACAACCATCAATGGTTACAATTACCATACCGATGCAAGCTCCGGACGCCTTCATCAATTGCGCGGTTCCTTTTCTTATGCACTTGATTTGTTGGATCTGGGAGACAAACAGTTCGAGCAACGCGCTTTTGACATTCTTGAAAAATGCATTTCACTTCAGGATACCATCACTGGTTCAAAAACCAAGGGTATATGGGGATACTATCTCGAAGAACCGCTGGCAACCAAAAAATCTCCTCCTGATTTCAACTGGGCAGATTTTAACGGAGCCACTATGCTGGAAGTCTGGATGGGACACCAGGCAAAAATCCCTGAGCGCCTGAAGCCGATTATTCAGCGTTCACTGATTTTGGCAGCTCAATCCATTCAGAAAAGGAACATCACCATGAGCTATACCAATATTGCCATCATGGGAACCTATGTTACGTATATGGTTGGCCATCTTTTTGATGATGCAGACTTAAAAGCCTATTCAACTGAAAGATTGAAGCGTTTTTATGACCATACAATGGAGAAAGGTGGTTTCACCGAATACAACAGCCCTACCTATACCATCATTGCCATTGATGAATTGAGCCGCATGAAAGAGCACATCATCGAGCCCAATGCCAAGCAGATGATTGATAAATTGTATTACATCGGTTGGGAAACAATTGCAAAACATTACCATGTGCCTACAGGTCAGTGGGTAGGCCCACACAGCCGTGCGTACAATTCCATGCTTCAAAATTCATTTTATGACCTCATCAACCGGGCATCAAAAGGAGCCATACAATTGAAGCCCAACCTTGCATTTACCTACAGCCGGTTAAAACACAGCATCCCCAAGGATTTGTATTCCTATTTCAAATCAGGAAAATATCCCAAAGCACAAAAAGATGTTTTTGAGTTGGCAGATCCAACAATAGAAGGTACATCTTACATGACGGATCAGTATGCGTTGGCCACAGCAAACCGTTCTTCCATGTGGAACCAGCGCCGCCCTTTCTTGGCTTATTGGGGAACGACTGAACAACCCAGGTATCTCCAGGTTCGCTTTTTACACGACAGTTATGATTTCAGTTCAGCGAGTTTTTACAGCCAGCAACAAGACAACAAAGTACTGGCGGCAATCAACCTCAACCTGGGTGGAGGCGATAAGCACATCAGTATTGACAGGATGACAACCGGTAAATTCAAGGCCAAAGATTTACGCATCCGCTTTGAATTTGGCAAACAGGCTGGTGAGGTTGTGCCTTCGAAGAACGACCAGGCGATGGAAGCCAATCTTGATGGTTTGAAAATGCGTGTACAACTGTACAAGGCAGTTTTTGACAAATACGAAGGACATTGGGAAAAAGGATTTGACAAAAACGGGGCATGGTGGGATTATGTCATCTACAATGGTGCAGAAAAAGAATTTGATTTGAATACCATAAAAGAAGCCGCATGGGGATTCACCTTTTCAATGGGCAAGTCTTTTGACACATTGCCCAATGGGACGCCCTCAGTAGCTGAAGTCTCCGGAAAGTTAAAAGCCAGCTGGCAGGGATTGACATTGGAAATTCCAACCACCATATTGCCTTTGCCCAAAAACCTCTAGACAATGAAACAATCAAATGGAGTATTTATCCTCGTGCTGAACATGTGCTTGAGCATGATTTCTTTTGCTCAAGTTGCAAAACCCATCAAGATAGCTTCATTTGAAAACTTTCCTGCAAACGCCAATCCTGCTGTCATTGGCAAAAGATTGTCGGAACGATTCATGGAGCTTCCGCACAGTACTTTCGGTGCATTCAAGCCAACACCTGCCAAAGAAATCACCTATCCGGATGCCTGCGCCTGGTATGGAGCATTGACCTTTGCCAGCAGAACAGGAGACAAGGACTTGTCGCAGCGGCTCATCAAAAGAGCCGAACTTTTGCTCAAGGAAGAAGCCCATTTGGTTCCGTATGCAAAAGATGTTGACCGCGCCGTCATTGGCATCATTCCATTGGAAGTGTACAACCAAACCAAGGATGAACGTTTTTTGAAAATTGGGTTGACGCCGGCTGATGAACAATTCAAAACACTATCGCCCGAAGAGTATGCAAAACTGCCTGTTGAAATCAGGGACCGATATGCCAAGGGCTATAGCTGGCATACCCGTTTCTGGATGGATGACATGTACATGATTACCGCATTGCAATCGCAGGCCTATCGCGCTACAAAAAATGTAGCATACATTGACCGCACGGCCCGTGAGATGATTGCCTATCTGGATACCTTGCAAACACCCAATGGTTTGTTTTACCACGCCAACGATGTGCCTTTTTACTGGGGACGTGGCGATGGTTGGCTGGCAGCGGGCATGGCTGAATTGTTGTCGATTTTACCCAAAGAAAATATCTATCGTCCTCGCATCATGCAAGGGTATAAAAACATGATGAAAACCCTGCTGAAATACCAGGATAAAAATGGCATGTGGCACCAGTTGCTTGATGATCCTAACGCCTGGGCTGAAACCTCCGGTACAGCCATGTTTACCTTTGCCTTTATCACAGGCGTGAAAAATGGTTGGTTGGATGAGAAAACCTATGGCCAGGCGGCCAGGAAAGCATGGATTTCCTTGTGCGGTTATCTGGACGAAAAAAATGATTTGCGTGAAATCTGCGAAGGGACGAACAAGAAAAATGACCGACAATATTACCTCGATCGCAAACGCATCACAGGCGATTTGCACGGGCAGGCACCCATGATCTGGTGTGCAATGGCTTTGGTCAAATGATGCTTTTCATTCAGGTTGATGTGGACTTCACCGTCTCAATGCACCGCATTAGCATCAATCAACGCTTTCAGTTCTGCATACTCAGTTTCAGTAGGCATGCTCAACGGAGGACGAACATTTCCTGCGGATCTGCCAATGATCTCGGCACCCGCCTTGATCAAACTGACGGCGTATCCATTTTTTCTGTTCCTCATCCTTACCAGGGGGATAAAGAAGTCCTTTAGAATTTTTTCAACCGTGGTTTTGTCTCCACTTCGCAATGCCTTGTAATACCTGTTCGCCAACTCCGGAACAAAATTGAAGGCAGCAGAAGAATAGGTGTTCACACCAATCGACAAATAAGCTTCGGCAACAATT
>JBJOOI010000224.1:0-3787 GCA_046051375.1 Bacteroidota bacterium
CATGGACATCACCAAGCATGCCTTAAAGGCACTGCATGTCGATGAGCACGGCCTCGACGAAATGGACAACAGGATCCTGACAACCATCATCGACAAATTCAAGGGTGGTCCAGTTGGGTTGGGGACCATTGCCACTGCAGTTGGTGAAGAGGCTGGCACAATTGAAGATGTGTATGAGCCTTTTTTGATTCAGGAAGGTTTCCTTCAAAGAACCATGAGGGGTAGGGAAGTGACCAGGCGGGCATATGAACATCTTGGGCGCACGCCACATAGGCCCCATGATAATTTGTTGTTCTAAACATACACAACCTTTGAAGCCAAAGGATTCAAGGTTGTCAAAGTTTTACTTCACTAAGAGCCTGAACCCATTGCCATGGATGTTGACGATTTCAACATTCGGGTCATCCTTGAGATATCTCCTCAGTTTGGCGATGTATACATCCATGCTTCTGCCATTGAAATAGTTGTCATTGCCCCAAATTTTCTTGAGGGCCTGCTCTCTTGGCAACAGGTCATTTTTGTATTCACTCAACATTTTCAGGAGTTCATTTTCCTTGGGTGAAAGGGTCACTTTTGTACCATCTGCAGAAAGCTCTCTCAATTTGGGGATGAAATGAAATTTGCCCAAATCATATTCTGTATTTTCTTGTTCCCTGTTTTGCTCTTCATTTCTTTTGAGGATGGCCTTGATTTTAAACAGCAATAGTTCAGAATCAAATGGCTTGGTGATATAGTCATCAGCGCCAAGTTTGTACCCCTTGATTTGATCTTCTTTCATGGATTTGGCAGAAAGGAAAAACAAAGGAATTTCTGGATTGTTGTCCCTGATTTCTTCTGCCAACATGAAGCCGTCCATTTTGGGCATCATTACATCCAGCAGGCAGATGTCAAATTTTTCACGCTGGAATGCGGCAAGGCCTAACCGCCCATCGCGCTCCAGTACCACTTCATAGTCATTGAGTTCCAGGAAATTTTTTAATACGAGTCCAAGATTCGGATCGTCTTCGCAAAGCAGGATTCTAGGTTTTGTGTTGGATGACATATGAATAGGTTTACAACAAATAAAATTATTAATGTTGGATAAAAGACAAGGATGGCCAATAAAATTTTGTTAAACAGGTTCTATCTTATGATTTAATGCCGTTTTGCAGCTACTCCACAGCATATTTTCAATGATCCATTCAAATGGCATGGATTTATAAATGCATAACCATCAGAAAATCAGTTGCTTATATGATGGAAAGGAATTCCATTCACAATATTTTTGGTTTTTGTTTAATTACGCTATCTTCACACCGGTTTTTCATAGGATATTGGATTTTAAACGGGCTGGATTTCTATCCTGGCCCTTTTTTTTACCTCAGACATACCTTTCCCGTCAAGTCAATTGATATTTTCTCCTCTGCCATCAGTGCATAAAGTATCTTCTTTGCAGCCGTTTTTTCCACGCCCGATTGTATGATGATTTCCTCCTGTGTGCAGGATATATGCTTCAGCAATTGAATGATTTTTTCTGTGTCAGTGCTGACATTATTTTCCCTGGAAGTTGAATTTCCTGTGTTGATGCAACAATCACAGTGACCACATGCGGTCATTTCCTGGTCGCCAAAATAGCGTCCAATATAGGCAGACCGACATGTCTTGGTTTTTGCATATTCGATCATGTTTTCTATGCGTTGGGTGAATTCCTTTTTCCTTTTGAAATAAGATTCATGATCGATATGGAGTTCATCCGCCTTGATGCGGTCTTGCAGGTAACAGATCTGGGGTGTTTCTTTTTTCGGATGATAGGCGATGATTCCTGCACGGTGCAGGGCGGCAAGCTGTTCATGGATGGTGATCAGGTCTCGCTTGAGTATCCATGATAGTTTCATTTCACTGATCCTGACGGCGATATCAAATATACCCGCATAGTTTCTCAGCAAGGCCTTGATCATCGGCTCGTATGCAGGGTATCCATTTTCAAAATCTTCGATAGATGCCTTGTCACTGATGAATTGGACAGTGGAGGGCATATAAACCCTTTCAAGGTATGAAATAACATGTTCCTGTTTCAGGGCTTGTAAGCTGTACACAACTTCATTCATCCCCAATTTGAATTTCTCCATGAAGTCTTCCATCTCAAAGTCGAAATACCTGCCTTGCCCCATTCCAGTAGGAACCTGGTGATAGTTCGCCAGCGCATGGTAAACTTTTCTGATGGTTTTCAGATCGGGAAACCTGGTATTGGGCAACAACAACATTTCCTGCATTTCAGTTTCCCTGTACAATAAATACGCATCTGCGGTTTTTCCATCCCTTCCTGCCCGGCCGGCTTCCTGGTAATAGTTTTCAAGACAGTCCGGCATGTCTGCATGAATAACCATGCGCACATCAGGTTTGTCAATGCCCATGCCAAAAGCATTGGTGCAGGCGATGATCCTGGTATGTCCCCTGATCCATTTTTCCTGCTTCTCTTTTCTGTTTTCCTGGGTGAGCCCGGCATGGTAAAAATCGGAACTGATGCCATGCTGCCTGATCAGGTCGCTGATTTCTTTTGTTCTTCTTCTTGTTCTGCAATAGATGATTCCTGTGCCTTCACTGGTTTTCAGCAATTGAAGTATCCTGTTGATCTTGTCATCGCATTTTTCAGCGGTATACCTGAGGTTCTTTCTTGCAAAGGATGTCATGAAAACATTGGGTTTTTTCATGATCAGCTTTTGTGCAATGTCTTCTTTGACTTTTTCTGTTGCTGATGCCGTCAAAGCAATCACTGGGATGCGGGGCAGGTATTCGCGGATTCTTGCAATATGCAGATAAGAAGGTCGAAAATCATAGCCCCATTGCGAAATACAATGGGCCTCATCCACAGCAATCATAGCGATGGGAAGGGATAGGAGACGGTCTCTGAATGCCCTGGTTTCAAGGCGTTCCGGGGAGACATATAGAAATTTGAGTGCATCGTTCATGCATGCATCCAGCGCATTTTCCGTATCCTGATAGCTCATTCCGGACATGATGGCCATGGCTGGAATGTCCATTTCTTGCAGCCTTTGCACCTGGTCTTCCATCAGTGCAATCAAGGGAGAAATCACAAGACAGCATCCCTCCAAGATCATTGCCGGCACCTGGAAACAGACGGATTTTCCGCCACCTGTGGGGAGAATGGCCAGGGTATCTTTTCCTTCCAATAAACTGTTGATGATCTCTTCCTGTGAAGCCCGAAACGCAGTATGTCCCCAATAGGCCAGCAGCACATCCTTGGGTGTCATCATGTTTTGACTCATCTTGATTAAATCACTTTTTTGAAAAACAACCTCACAGAATTGATGGCAAGCACCACATCACTCAGGCCCATCACCAGTGCACCCAGCGTTGGTGTAAGCAATCCAAATGCTGCTACGGGGATGGCAATGATGTTATAGAAAAAGGCCCAGAAAAGGTTTTGTTTGATCGTGATATAGGTATGCCTTCCCAGGCCCAAGGCTGTTGGCAGCTTTTTCAATCCTGAGTTCATCAGCACCACCTGTGCACTTTGAATGGCCAGCTGTGATGCTTCACTCAGGGAGATGCCAATTGTGGCTTTTGCGAGCGCGGGAGCATCGTTGATGCCATCGCCCACCATGGCAGTCGGGGTGGCCTTGTTGAGGCTATCGATCGTTGCCAGTTTTTCTTCCGGGCTTTGTTCTGCAATCACCTGGTCAATCCCCAGCAGGGATGCGATGTGATCGCATTTCTCCTTCCTGTCTCCACTGAGCAAGATGGTTTTCAATCCTCTTCCTTTCAGGTAACTGATGATCTCTTTTGC
>JBJOOI010000225.1:0-3783 GCA_046051375.1 Bacteroidota bacterium
GTCAAAAATTGGCAGAGATGGCAGTGGCCTGGTTACTGAGGGATGACCGTGTGACCAGTGTACTCATTGGTGCCAGCAAGGTGGCACATGTGCTTGATGCCTGCAATGCACTCAAGAATACCAGTTTTACTTCTGAGGAACTTTCAACGATTGACCTGGTCCTGAAAGACCTTTCGTGATTCATTTACTGCAAAAAAGGATTTAACGAATCATTTAATCTGCATAAAGATGGAATAAGTTAGGTTTGAGCATGAGTTTTGTACAAGACTCATGCTCATTTTTTTTATTAGTAAAGACAACTATTTATGTCGAACATCCTTACCAGAAAATTTATTCAAGCTGTTGCATTGGCAGGCGTTTTTTTTCTTGTTTCCTGTACCCAAAATTCGCTTACAGGGAAAAGACAACTGACCATGATTCCGGAGGCGGAATTACAGTCACTGGCATCATCTCAGTACAATGATTTCTTCAAGACCCATGCAGTGATGAATCAGAAAAACAATGCCAATGCAGCAATGGTGAACAGGGTCGGACTGAATATCAGCAAAGCGGTAAACAGATTTTATGCCACCAAAAACAACAGTTCATTCCTGAACGGATACCAGTGGGAATACAAGTTGGTGAATGATCCTGCCATCAATGCCTGGTGCATGCCTGGAGGGAAAATTGTGGTGTACACCGGTCTGCTTCCTGTAACCATGAATGAAAACGCATTGGCAGTGGTGATGGGGCATGAGGTTTCACACGCCTTGTTGCAGCACGGTAACCAGCGCATGAGCGGTTCGATGTTGCAGCAACTGGGAGGCATGACCCTTTCTGTTGCCATGAGTAAAAAACCATCTGTCACACAAGATATTTTCATGCAGGCCTATGGGATCGGAACTGAAGTGGGGGTCATGCTGCCATTTTCAAGGAAACAAGAATTGGAAGCGGATCGCTATGGGTTGATATGGGCTGCCATGGCTGGTTACGACCCGAATGAAGCCCTGGCATTCTGGGATAGGATGGAAAAGGCCTCTGGTGGGCAACAGGTCCCCGAGTTCCTGAGAACACATCCTTCTGATGCAAAAAGAAAGGAAAAAATAAAGTCCTATATGGCGGAGGCAATGAGCTACAAGGGGAAATAAATCTGCCATTGAACCTTGCTTGGTTTTAGCATCTCTCTTGTCAAATCATTACATTGCAGTTGAAGCCAATAAGGGTTCATCAACGTAGATTATTTTTCAACATTTGAAGCATGCGAAAACTCATTTTCTTTTCTATTTTCATCCAGCTCCTTTTTGTCCATCTGGCAGCCGCCCAGGTCAACGTCACCGTTTCCAATTCCTCATCAATAGAGAGAAAAGGTGAACTGGTATCTGTGGACTGGAAATCCATTCAGGCAGCTTTTCCAGCAATCGATACAGCCAATTTCAAGGTCATCAACAAGGCTACAAAAAAAGAGTTGGCTTGGCAATTGGAGAAAAAAGGTGGCGATGCAATCATTAATCTCCTGGTGCAGGTTGATGTGCCAGCAAATGGCAAATTGGTCCTTCAGTTGATGAAGGGGAAATTCACCCCCGCTTCTGTAAAAACCTATGGTCGCTATGTTCCGGAGCGCAAGGATGATTTTGCCTGGGAGAATGACAAGATTGCTTTTCGGATGTATGGAAAGGAATTGGAGAAGACCCCCAAGGAAATGGCCTATGGGATGGATGTTTGGGTGAAAAGTACTGATCGCATGGTCATCAATGAAAGATACAAGCGGGGAAAATATCATGAAGACTTGGGTGATGGAATGGATTATTATCATGTTGGTTTTACATTGGGCGCAGGAAATATCGCTCCGATGATCAAGGATTCCATTTATTATGACGGCACCTATGCCAGTTACAAGGTATTGGAAAATGGTCCGCTTCGCACCAGCTTTCAATTGGAGTACAATGAGTGGAATGCTGCAGGCATGAAGGTCCGGGCAACAAAGACCATTACCCTTGATGCAGGCACTCATTTCAATAAAGTGGAAGTGGCGTATGCCGGAGACACCATGGCTGCATTGCCTTTGGTGGTGGGCATCATCAAAAGAAAAGAACAAGGCGGAATGTTACTGGATGAGTTGAATGGTAGCATGGCCTATTGGGAACCCTTGCATGGTGCGGATGGCATCACCGGGGTAGGATCTTTTTTGCTTGAGCCGGCAGTGGGCATTAAAGTAACAGCAACGCAACTCCTGATGCAAACATCAACACCAAAAGCAAAGCCCATTGTGTATTATACAGGTGCTGCCTGGAACAAGGCTGGTGTGTTTACAGATGCCCAGACCTGGTTTTCACATGTTCAGTTGGCAAAAACAAAAATCATGCAACCCTTGCAGGTTGGTATTGAATCAATCAAATAAACATATCAAATGAAATTATTCAAAGTTGATGGTGCTGTGCTTCTTCAAGCATCATCTGCCCTTTACAGAATGGAAAATCAAGACTGGGATGCACTGGTCAATCAGGAGAACCTTTACAATTTTCTTGAGGTCTATGCTTCTACCCATGCCCCTATTGAAACAACAATCAATGGCGAAAAGATTGAAGCGCCAATAGGAAGCCAGGAAATATGGGCAGCAGGTGTGACGTATTTGCGCAGCAAAGAGGCAAGGATGGATGAGGCCAAGGAAAGTGGGGCTGCAGATTTTTACGCCAAAGTATATGAAGCAAAAAGACCGGAACTTTTTTTCAAGTCAACTGCTGCAAGGTGCGCTGGTCCTGATCAGGAAGTAATGATCAGGCGGGATTCCCATTGGAATGTTCCTGAGCCGGAGTTGACCCTGTTTGCCAATGCAGCCGGAAAGATCGTTGGCTATACCATTGGCAATGACATGAGTTCGCGAGACATAGAAGGCGAGAATCCTTTGTACCTTCCCCAGGCAAAATGTTATGAGAGATCTGCAGCCATTGGGCCCTGTTTGTTGGTGCCTTCCAAGCCGATTGATGCTGATACCCAAATCCACATGTCCATTGAAAGGAACAAGGAAATTGTTTTCAGCGGAAGCATCTCCATCAACCAAATGAAAAGAACACACGAAGAACTGATTGGCTATCTTTTCATGGAAATGGATTTCCCACAAGGGGTTTACCTGATGACGGGAACCTGCTTGGTTCCGCCCAATGATTTCACCCTTGCAGTAGGAGACCTTGTTCATATGTCTATTGATGGTATTGGAAGTTTACGGAACAAGGTTGCCATCAAACAATAGTTTTTCTTACCTTTTGTAAATAACCAAGTTCACACAATGAGATTATTTTTTTCTTGCTTCACCTTTGCCATCCTGATGTTTTCAATGAATGGTTGTAAGAAGTCTACATCCACAACCCCTGTTATCAATCCTCCGGGGAATACGGGCACTGGGTTGATAGATCCTGCAACACTCAAGGGTTCCCTGGTTTTTCAATCCAATTTTGAACCGCCTTGTGCCGTGGTTCCCATCAATGCGACGACGGACAGGATTACTGGGAAGGATGCACAGTTGGGGTCCAGCAATGACTGGGATGCCCTGGAAGGAAATGTGTTGAGCACAAGGCCCTATTTCAATTACAATGGGGGAGATCTTTCCAAGCGATTTGCCAGGATTGCAACTGACCCTGTCAATGCTTCCAACAAGGTCTTGCATTATAGCATCAATGACTCCTGGACAGAAACCGGTGGTGATGTTAAGGCAAGGGTGCAATATGAATTCTATGGCATCAAGGGCGGCTACAAGGAATACTATCAATCAATGCGTATTTTTCTTCCAGACGAGTTCAGCTTGTTAAG
>JBJOOI010000226.1:0-3783 GCA_046051375.1 Bacteroidota bacterium
ATCGATCTTCAAAACCAGCTGGATGGCCGCAGGAAGCCTGGTGAACTGGAACATGGTTCACTATGATGTTCAGCTGATTGGTGGTACCGTATTGCATTCGGGTAAAATTGCAGAGATGGCCACGGGAGAGGGAAAGACCCTTGTGTCCACCCTGCCGGCCTACCTCAATGCACTTGCCGGAGAAGGTGTACATATTGTTACCGTTAACGATTACCTGGCCAAACGTGACTCTGAGTGGAACGGTACCTTGTTTGAGTGGCTGGGATTGACAGTGGATTGCATAGACAAGCATCAGCCCCACTCAGACGCAAGGAGAAATGCCTACCAGGCGGATATCACCTATGGTACCAACAATGAATTTGGATTTGATTACCTCAGGGACAACATGGTGCACAGTCCGGATGAGATGGTACAGCGAAAACATCATTTTGCCATGGTGGATGAGGTGGATAGTGTGTTGATTGATGATGCCAGAACACCATTGATCATTTCAGGCCCTGTTCCCAGGGGGGATGACCAGCAATTCCATATCCACAAGCCCAAAATCCAGCAACTGGTTGAAGTTCAAAAGCAAGTGGTGTTGAAATCCCTGCAGGATGCCAAAAAAATGATTACAGAAGGAAAGGATGGCCCTCAGGAGGGTGGACTTGAACTCATGCGTGCTTTCCGCGGACTGCCCAAAAATACTGCCCTCATCAAGTACCTGAGTGAGCCCGGCATCAAGGTAAAACTGCAAAAATCAGAAAACTATTACCTGGCAGAACAGCAAAAACACATGCCGGAGGTAGACGAGGAGCTGTACTTCCACATCGATGAAAAAAACAATCAGGTTGAATTGACAGACAAGGGATTGCAGTTCATCACCAAAGGTGGTGAAGACCCCAATTTCTTTGTCCTCCCCGACCTTAGTCTTGCCATTGCGGAGATTGAAAAAGCCGCAACCACGGCAGACGAGAAACTGGCCATGAAAGAGGGGCTCCTCCAGGATTATTCTTCCAAGGCAGACAGGATCCATACCATACAGCAATTGCTAAAGGCCTATACCCTCTTCGACAAGGATATTGAATACGTGGTCATGGACGGTGCCGTCAAGATTGTTGATGAGCAGACTGGCAGGATCATGGAGGGCAGGCGATACAGCGACGGGCTTCACCAGGCCATTGAAGCAAAGGAAAATGTGAAGATTGAAGCAGCCACCCAAACCTATGCCACGGTTACCCTTCAGAACTATTTCAGGATGTACCATAAGCTGGCCGGTATGACCGGAACAGCAGAAACAGAAGCAGCGGAATTGTGGAACATTTACAAGTTGGATGTGGTCACCATTCCAACCAACCTGCAAATGACCAGAAAAGACCAGGAAGACCTGGTGTTCAAGACCAAGCGTGAAAAATTCAAGGCTGTCATCGATGAAATTGAACAACTCCGTGAAGCAGGCCGACCAGTACTGGTAGGAACAACCTCAGTTGAAGTTTCTGAGTTATTGGGAAGGATGTTGCAACAGAAAAAAATCCCACACAATGTATTGAACGCCAAACAACATGCCAAGGAAGCCCAGGTGGTGGCCGAAGCAGGTCTGGCAGGAAACGTAACCATCGCCACCAACATGGCGGGAAGGGGTACCGATATCAAACTGGGCCCCGGTGTCAAAGAAGCCGGAGGTCTTGCCATCATCGGTACCGAAAGGCATGAAAGCCGTCGCGTAGACAGGCAGTTGCGTGGTCGTGCAGGTCGTCAGGGCGATCCGGGATCATCTCAATTCTATGTTTCTCTTGAAGATGACCTGATGCGCATGTTCGGTAGCGACCGCATTGCCTCTTTGATGGACAGGATGGGCTACAAGGAAGGGGAAGTGATCCAGCACAGCATGATCACCAAAAGTATCGAGCGTGCCCAGAAAAAAGTGGAGGAAAACAACTTTGGCATCAGAAAACGTTTGCTGGAATATGATGATGTCATGAACAAGCAACGCAGTGTTATTTATGGCAAAAGACAGCATGCCCTCTTTGGAGAAAGGCTGGCACTTGACCTCGATAATGCCTACTACGCAGTTGCCTCCAATGTCGTCAACCAATTCACAGGAAGCAATGACCATGAGGGTTTCAAGCTTTCTGCCATCCTGCATTTTAGTGTAGAAACTTCCATCAGCAAGGAGGCCCTTGAAAAAGGAAATGTCAATGAACTGACAGAACAATTGTACAAGGAAGCCATTGAACATTATACCGCCAAAAAAACGCTTTTGGCCAAACAGTCATTGCCAGTTTTCCAGAATGTGCGCACTACACAGGGAAACCATATTGTCAATGTGGTGGTTCCTTTCACTGATGGCAAAAAAACCATCAATGCCTTGACCAACCTGGACAAGACCATCAGCACAAAGGGCATGGAACTCGTATCATCCCTTGAAAAAACCATCACCCTTGCCATCATTGATGATACATGGAAAGAGCATCTCAGGGCGATGGACGATTTGAAGCAGAGTGTGCAAACGGCTGTCTATGAACAAAAAGATCCATTGGTCATTTACAAGCAAACTGCTTTCCAATTGTTTGCTGAAATGGATGCTGAAGTGAACAAGGATATCGTTTCATTCCTTTGCCACGCATCACTCCCAGTTGAAAATTCCGGTGCCGGATTGAAAGAAGGCAGGGAAAGCAGAACAGACATGAGCAGGATGAAGGTGAGAAAGGATGAACTGTCTGCATCGGGTGCCCCCGAATTGGCTGAAGGAGACAACCAATACCATGATCCTTCTGAGGCAATAAAACAAGAACCGGTGAGGGTTGGACCCAAAGTTGGCAGGAATGATCCTTGTCCTTGTGGCAGTGGAAAAAAATTCAAGGCCTGTCATGGTCGTGACGCAGAGTAAGCGAGCATCATCAAAACAGCAACATGTTCAGACCACTCTATTTCTATCTTCTGGCATTGGTAATGGCTTTCGGTGTATCTGCACATGCACAATTTGCCAAAAGTCCTTATGTGAAAAGAGATCCAAGGGTGGACAAGCTGGTAGACAAACAGATTGAACTGAACAAACAGGCATTGAGGGTCAGGACAACACTTGAGCCAGGATTCAGGATCCTGGTGATCAGTACAAACAAAAGAGACCTGGCCATAGATGCCAAATCAAGGTTATTGAAAATTTACCCAGACCAAAAATCATATCTATTTTACCAATCACCCCATTTCAAGGTGCAATTCGGTAACTTCAGAACAATGAAGGAAGCAGAGCAACTGAAAAAAGAGTTGGCTCCAGATTTCGGAGAGGATCTTATCATTATTCCATCACAGGTGGAAGTGAAGGGAGAAAAACAGGAAGCTGAAAATTTTTAATGAATTCAACATGCTGAGAGAAAAAATCAAACAGCTATCTGCTGAATATTTTGAGGAATACCGTGCTATCCGGCACCATTTGCATGCCCATCCTGAATTGAGTTACAAGGAATACAATACATCAAAATTCGTACGCGACCACCTCACCCAACTCGGCATCCCATTCACAGTGATGGCTGAAACAGGCGTTGTTGGTATCATTGAGGGAAAGCGTTCAGACCGTGTCATTGCCCTCAGGGCAGACATGGATGCCTTGCCTATTCAGGAGGAGAACGATGTGCCATATGCATCCACCATCCCTGGCGTCATGCATGCCTGTGGACATGATGTGCATACCACTTGTCTGTTGGGAGCAGCCCGTATTTTACATGAGTTGAGGGATGAGTGGGAAGGAACCATCAAACTGGTTTTTCAACCCGGAGAAGAAAAAAATCCCGGAGGAGCGAGTCT
>JBJOOI010000227.1:0-3779 GCA_046051375.1 Bacteroidota bacterium
GCCAATCCCAGGTCAACATTGATGGATACCGGCTTGCCTTTCAAGGATACCACATAATTCTCCCAATCGTGTACAATTTTTTGGGAGAAAACAGGGCCAGAAAGAAAAAACGCCAGAATATATAAAAATCTATTTTTCAACGGTTTGCTGTTCAGAAAGTAAAGTAATTTCAATTCCTGAACAAATGGAAATAAATGCACACTATTGCAGACATAATTAACTTTTTAGAAACACTGGCCCCGCTTTATTTACAAGAGGAGTATGACAATTGCGGCCTGGTCTGTGGGAATTCCTCCACCACTGCGCTTGGCGCAATCGTTGCCCTTGACCTAACGGAGAAAGTAGTTGATGAAGCGCTTGAAAAAGGGTTCAACCTGATCATTGTGCACCATCCACCCATCTTCAAGGGGCTCAAAAAAATTGATGCCAGTGATCCGGTCACCCGTATTCTATTGCGTTGTATCCACCATGAAATCAGTGTTTACGCCATTCACACCAATCTCGACAATGTAATTTGGGGCGTGAATGGAGAAATTGCATCCAGATTGGGACTAAAAAACCCTCAAGTGCTCTCTCCAAAGGCTGGAACACACAGGCAATTGACAACCTATGTACCCTCTTCCTATGCGGAGAAAGTAAAAGACTCTGTTTTCGAGGCAGGAGCTGGTGCAATCGGCTTGTATGCAGAATGCAGTTTTAGCAGTATGGGAGAGGGAACTTTCAAAGCATTGGAAGGCGCCAATCCATTCATCGGAAAAAAAGGACTAAGGCATATTGAGCAAGAGCACAAGCTGGAATTCATTTTCCCCATACACCTGCAAGCCCAGGTAATGATGGCGCTAAAAGCAGCACATCCCTACGAAACAGTGGCATACAATATCCTTCCACTGGAAAACAATTTTCATGAATTGGGCGCCGGGGTTATCGGAACACTGCCTGAACCTGTTGCAGAAAAAGATGTTTTGCTCATGCTTAAATCCATCTTCAAGACGGGTACCATCAGGCACAGCCCTTTCACAGGAAAGCCCATCAAAACC
Source organism: Bacteroidota bacterium (assembly GCA_046051375.1). Lineage (GTDB taxonomy): Bacteria > Bacteroidota > Bacteroidia > Chitinophagales > Chitinophagaceae > Pollutibacter. Next base: position 1,038 of record JBJOOI010000227.1, read on the forward strand.
ATAGCCCTCTGCGGAGGATCTGGCAAATCGTTGATAAACAATGCATTAAGAATGAAAGCCGATCTGTATTTTACAGGAGATCTGGGCTATCATGATTTTTTCCTCCCCAATGGGAGGATGCTTTTGGCAGATATTGGCCATTTTGAGAGCGAACAATATACATCAGATCTTCTGGAAAGGGTGATAAAAGAAAAATTCCCTACCTTTGCCGTCCTAAAAACCGGTATATATACCAATCCTGTCAACTATTTTTTATAACTCATTATGGCAACTGTAAAAGAATATTCAGTAGAAGAAAAGCTCGCTTCCCTGCTCAATCTTCAAAAGGTTGAAAGCAAACTGGATGAGATTGCAATCCTGAAAGGTGAACTTCCCATTGAGGTCCGTGATCTTGAAGATGAAATCCAGGGATTGCATGCCAGGGAAACAAGAATTGAAGAAGAAATCAATGGCATCAATGAGTTCATCGAGCAAAAGAAAGAGTTGATTACTACATCACAGGAGCTTCTCAAAAAATATGAGAAACAAAGTGACAATGTAAAAAACAACCGTGAATACGAAGCCATCAACAAGGAAATAGAGAACCAGACACTCGACATGAAACTTGCTGAGCGTCATATCAAGGATGCCAATGAGGAAATTGCTGACAAGGCAAGAATCCTTGATTCAGCCAAAAAGAACATTGCAACAAAAGAAGCCAACCTGAAAGTTAAAAAAGGTGAGCTTGACAAAATTATTGCTGAAACTGAGAAAGAGGAAAAAGAATGCAGGGTTCTCTCTGAAAAGGCCCGTGCTTCAGTAGATCCACGCCTTCTCACTTCTTTTGACAGGATCAGGAAAAATTTCCGCAATGGACTTGCAGTGGTTCCTGTTGTGCGTGATGCTTGTGGCGGTTGCTTCAACGCCATCCCTCCTCAACGCCAAAGCGAAATTCGCCAGCACAAAAAAATCATTGTTTGTGAAAACTGTGGAAGGGTTTTGGTTGAAGAAGAAATGAACACAACAAAATAAACTTACCAAAAAGATACAGAAAGCGATTCATCACAATGAATCGCTTTTCTTTTTTAATACAAGTCCAGGAACTTCTTCCAACATTCTCTTGCATTCATTTTCGTGAATTTTAGGAATCCCAACATGATACAGACAGAACAACTGCATCTCCTGTTTGAGGATTCCGCAATTGAATCTTCTTAGTGCCTTTAACACATCATTGGTTACCGTATAATCAAATTGGAGTTCGTAAAGTATTTCAACAGATTTTCTGACCAAAGGAGTCAGTTGCAATGCCATGGAAGCTGCGCTCTTGTATGCATTGATCAATCCCGGTACCCCCAGCAAGGTCCCTCCAAAATAACGCACCACAATCACACATGTATTGGTGAGTCCCTTGCTGTCAATCTGACCCAAAATAGGCCGTCCAGCTGTTCCTGAAGGTTCACCAGCATCCGTAACGCGATAGGTCATACCATCAGCACCAATCCTGTAGGCGAAACAATGATGAGAGGCTTTGGGATGTTCTTTTTTAACAAGATTCAACACTGACTTGAATTCTTCAATGGATGAAACAGGATAAGCCAAGCCTACAAACTTGCTCCCCCTGTCAGAAAATTCTGCTGAAGCATGCTGTTCTATGGTCTGGTAATAATTGGGATCAAGTTCCATTGCATTGTTTATGGCGTGACGTCTGCCGTCCAAAAGTAGGATTAATCAGTTTTCAGTTGATAGACACCCAAAGGATTGCATCAGCAAAGTTAATTGTTTTACTTTTGGAACGTGCGCATCAAAGAAGCATACCACCAATTGCAGCAATCCATTCAGCCCCTTTATGAAAACAGGGAGGCTTCTAATATTGCTGACCTTATCATGGAAGACATCACGGGATGGAACAGGTCTAAACGAATCATCCACCATGATGCATTGCTCAGCGAAGCACAGCTGGAAAAATATAACCACTGCAAGGAAGAGCTCTTGCATGGTAGGCCCACACAATATGTCCTTGGCCATGCATGGTTCTGCGACATGAGGTTTCAGGTGGATGAACATGTATTGATCCCAAGGCCAGAAACAGAAGAGTTGGTGATGGAAGTCAAAAAAATGTATGCAGACAAAACTTCTGACGAAAACCATCGGTTTAAATTGATTGATATTGGAACGGGCAGCGGATGCATCGCCATAGCATTGAAAAAATATTTTCCCAATTGGGATGTTTGGGCGGTTGACAAAAGTGATGGGGCGCTTTCAATAGCCAAACACAATGCAATACTCCTGGATACTGAAATACATTTTGTTGCGTCGGATATCCTGAAAGAAGTTAAAAGTGACCATATGCCTGCTTTTGATATGATCATCAGCAACCCTCCCTATATTCCCGTTGATGATAAAGTTGAAATGGATGATCGTGTGCTTGACCATGAGCCCCATCTAGCACTTTTTGTAACCGACAACGATCCACTGCAGTTCTACAAGGCCATCATTGTATTTTCTGACCACCATTTGCTCAGGGGTGGTATGCTATTTTTTGAAACCCATGAATTGTACGCACAGGAAGTAGCCGCCCTGCTGGAGGAAAATGGATTTGAAAATATTACTGTGAAAAAGGATTTTCAGGAAAAGGAAAGAATTGTTTTTGGAAGAAGAACAGGCGCTTCGCTTTGAATTATTGTTTCTCTGTAGAGAGTACGGTTTTTGCCCCTAACTCTTTTGCAACACGCATAACACTCACCACAAGGTCAATCTCAACCG
>JBJOOI010000228.1:0-3776 GCA_046051375.1 Bacteroidota bacterium
ACCATTGGTGATGGGCCCTGCTATATCTCATTCGATCCCAAAACAAAGGCGATTTACTGCGCCAACTATTCAGGAGGCAGTCTCACGGTATTCAAAACAGCAGAGAACGGAAGCCTTTTGCCTGCTGTACAACACATCACTTACACTGGCTCAAGTGTGAACAAGAGCCGTCAAGACAAGGCCCATGCGCATTGCGCAGTGATTGCTCCCGGAGGGAAATATGTGTATGTCAACGATCTGGGTGCAGACAAGATCTATCGCCATACCATCAAAGCAGATGGAACACTCGAGGAAACGCCACTGGCCTATACCACATCACCTGGCGATGGTCCCAGGCATATTGTGTTCAACAAGCTTGGAGACCGCGCTTACTCGATCAATGAGATGAAGGGAACGGTTGATGCATTTGTTGTTGAAGAAGCAGGCCTGAAAAAAATACAAACCATCATTGCCGATACGGTGCAAACCAATAACGACCGTGGGAGTGGGGCCATTCATCTTTCTCCGGATGGCCGCTGGTTGATTGGCTCCAACAGGATCACCAGCAACCAGGTGGTTGTGTACAAGGTTTTGGCGGATGGAAAACTGGAGAAAAAAAGCCATACCGAAGTGGTCAAAAAACCAAGGTTTTTCCGGTTTGATGAAACAGGAAAGTTTGTCCTCGTTGCTGGCCAGGATGGAGACAGGGTGCAGGTTTTCGCCTTTGATGGCAAGACCGGCATGTTGAAAAATACGGGCAACGACCTCGAAATTCTGACACCCGTTGCCATAGAATTTTATTAATCTTTAGCATTGATGCAAACCTGTGATGAGCGGTGCAGCGCAACAATGAACATCATCAATAAAAACAATATGAGGCCCACACTGATTTTTGCCATGCTCTTGCTGGCAGCAAGTTCATTTGCGCAGCAAGCATCCAATCCAGAACAACGCCTGAAAGATTTAAACATCCAACTCGGCGCAATGAAACAACCCATTGCCAATTATGTGAAGGCTGTTCAGACCGGTAATCTGTTGTTTTTGTCTGGCCATATTCCCGATGAGGTGGCTGGTAAAAAAACACGTGGCAAGGTAGGGTCTCAGTTGAGTGTAGACGAGGGGAAAGAAGCGGCCAGGTTGACCGCCATTTCTTTGTTGGCTACGCTTAAGGCCTATGTCGGCGACTTGAACAAGGTCCAAAGGATTGTGAAGGTTTTTGGCATGGTGAATGCCGATCCTTCGTTCACACAACACCCAACAGTGATCAACGGTTGCTCTGATTTGATGGTGGAAGTCTTTGGTGAAAAAGGAAAACATGCAAGATCTGCAGTGGGCATGGGTTCTCTTCCATTGGATGCGGCAGTTGAAATTGAAATGATCGTTGAAATAAAAAATCCATGATGCAATTCCTGAAAAGATACGGCTTCACCCTTTCCATTGTCCTGGCTGTGATCATTGCCATGATTTGGCCACAATACTTTAGGACTGTCGGCGATTACAAATTGTCCAACCTCATCATACCCCTGTTGCAGGTCATCATGTTTGGTATGGGAACGGAAATGAGCCTCAATGATTTTGCAGGTGTGATCAAGACGCCAAAGTCAGTATTGATCGGGGTTTCAGCACAATTCATCATCATGCCCCTGGTGGGATATGCCATTGCCACCGGATTGGGTTTTGAGCCGGAAGTGGCGGCAGGCATCATCTTGGTGGGAAGTGTTCCCTGTGGCGTTGCTTCCAATGTGATTTCCTACCTGGCAAAAGCGAATGTTGCTTTGTCTGTTACCCTTACTGCCGTCGGTACTTTGCTGGCACCCATCATCACACCATTGTGGATGAAGGTTTTGGCTGGCCAGTTCATTGAGGTGGATGTGATGGCCATGGTGATTGACATCATTAAAATTGTGATTGTTCCCATTGCAGCAGGTTTGGTTTTCAATGCCCTGCTCAAAGGCAAACTCTCCTGGCTGGACAGGGCCATGCCCATTGTTTCCATGGCAGGCATAGCCCTGATTATTGTGGTGATTACCGCTGCAGGAAGGGACAATCTCATCAAAATCGGCCTGCTCCTGATCCTTGCGGCTTTCCTGCACAATACAGCCGGTTACTTTTTGGGATACTGGTCCGGCAAACTCCTGGGACTCAAAGAAAGGGACTGCAGAACCATCGCCATTGAAGTAGGGTTGCAAAATGCAGGCCTGGCCTCAGGCCTGTCCAATGCCATGGGAAAGGCCTCCACCATCGGACTGGCCTCTGCTGTTTTTGGACCTGTGATGAATACGACAGGATCTATCCTTGCTTCCTATTGGCACAGGAAACCACTTGAAGAACGGAAATAATTATTCTCCAATATTTTTGAAAGGTAGCATTGATCAATCAAGGCCACATTAATGCAAAGTATCTTGTTCAAGACCTACTGGTAGAGCTGATTGAAAATGAATTTGAAACTGCCATGGGTCTGTGCGCGGAAACTGATTTCTGGTCCAAAGGCAAACAAGGTTCCTTTTCCAACGGTTGCAGCAAAAGCAGCAATCCCGTCCTTCAGGTAAGCCTGTCCCCAGGCCCATCCACTGCGCAATGTTTTTTCTGATGCAAACCAGGCCAGTGGCTTGATGCTGCCAGCTGTTTGTGCATCAGGCGCAATATGGAAAACAGGACTGTCATCAAAATATACATCAGCTGTTTTCTTCATGCCCCATGCAGCCTTGGCATTGTTGTCTATGGTGATTTGCATCAAACTCCCGGGGATATAAAATTTCTCGTTGGGAAGTTCTCTTTCTTTTCCATTGTTCATTTCAACCAATGCATTGCTGACAGGCAGTTTCAGGTGATAGGCCAATGAGGTGCTGCTGCCGATGGTCAGGATGTTGCCACCTGCTTCCAGGAATTTTTTCAGCTCAGGAATGGATTTGTCTACAGAAATATTACCAATGGTTTTTTTGAACGCTTCAGGTGTTTCCTCTGCTTTGGGTCCGCCAAAGCTTCTGCCGCTTCCTTGCAGGGAGGGCATGGCGCCCCCTACAAAAAGGATGACATCGTATTTCTCTTTGAGGTTGCCTTTGTCAATCTCCTGTGCATAAAGCAGGTCAACATTGAAATGGTAGTTTTCCATGATCCAACGCATCCAGCCGGAGGCCATCGATCCGCCATAGGTATCCCAGAGGGCGATGCGGGCGGGCTTCACCCTGATCATGTCTTCTGTTGTTTTCATGTCGGTTGACAACAGGTCCGCACCCAGTGAGGGTGCATTCTTCAGCAACCATTCTGCTGCTGTTCCCTTGTTGGGAATATAAAAAGAGCCGGTGGGTGCATCCATCCTTGATCCATTGATGCGATAAACTTCTGCACCTGCCTTGAGCAATTCATTCACTGCAATGAAGGAGTGGTTGTTGGCCGCGCTCAGGATGAAACCGCCTTTGCCCATTTTTTCAGGCGATTTTCCTTTCAAAGCTTGTACTTCTCCATCGGCAATTCTGGCGAATGGGCCGTCCAGCTTTTCCATCACCCTGTCAAATTCAATACCCATCTGATAAGCCAGTGTCCATCCTGCTGCATCATAAGGGGCGATGGGCGGGCCGCCGGGATATTGGAAGTCGTTGGGATGATCTTGTGGTTCAAACATGTCAATGATGTGTGGACGAAAAGCCTGGTCGCATTGCACGATGAGTGAACCAGCGGGGTAGTTTTTTCCGTTGCCACTGAAATCGGCGGTAGCCTTGTGCACCACGATTCCTGTGCGGATCAGGGCGTTCGCGAACCTTGTGGCGGTAGCGAAATCTGCCTGGTTGTAGGGGAGG
>JBJOOI010000229.1:0-3747 GCA_046051375.1 Bacteroidota bacterium
CCATTGAAGAAATCATTGAACAGGTCATCACCAAAGAAATCGCCGAAAGGATTGCTCCTCTTGGTTTTGGGCAGGTTGTTGCTGGTCTGGCTTCCACCTATGGTTGTAGTGATGTGGACCACTGCAGGAACTGCCGCCTGGGATGCCGGTTGAAAGTCCACGGGTTGTCCGGGCACATTGTTGTTGCTGTCAAAAAATCCTGCATAGCTGGCAGGTAGTTTTCCATTTCCTTGTTGAAGGGGGCCTTGTTTGCGGATGAATGAATCATAACCAAACATGGCCACTGTGGTGGTTACTGCGCTAATCAGCACAACTGATAATGTCTGTTTGATGTTCATGGTTTAATATTTAAGTTTATTGGTACAAAATGCATGCCTGATCAACTGCAATTAAGCAAACATGTCTGAATTTCAGTCAACCTGTCATCCTATTTAACAAATTCTTTTGTCACATGTTTATTTTCTGTGGAAAATCGCAGGTTGTTTTTTGGGTATTCAAGGGATGGAAGCCAGGAATTCCATGGTGTCAATCCCATCGGGAAAGTCTGTTAAACCTGGCTTTTGTGCATCACCAAATGGAATGAAATCATTTCCTACAATGCATTGGATCTTGTCTTTGTCCAGTGCTGCCAGCGCTGCTGATTTGTTGCTATAAAATTGGTAATGGAGTTGTGAAATCGGTGAAAATGGACTTTCGTTTTCGAGCAGTACGATTGAATCATTGCTCATATAGAACCTGTTGTTCATGATGGCGATGGTCAACTGATAGTCAAAATTGTTCCTGTATTTTTCATGATCTCGGTAGTGGTCATATTTACGCAGGGCACCCAGGAGGGGAACAAAATCATATTCTTCTGGTACAAGCAGCTGGGTGACATTTCTGCACCCCAGACCAAAATATAGCTGTACATCATCTGCCAGCGCTTCGAGTTGTTCCTGGCTTTCATTTCCATCCAACACTGCAACGGATGTCCTGTTTTTTCTGATGATATGGGGGTATTTGCTGAAATACTGCTCAAAATACCGGGCGCTGTTATCACTTCCGGTGGCAATGTATCCATCGCAGCCTTTGAGCATTTCGTCAATGACGACCAAATTTTCAAATCCGGGGAAGGCTGTTGCCGCAACCTGTATAAGGTTTTTGATCATGAAACTGTCTTTTGAAGAAGGTTTGATCCGTTGCCTGCAGCCTGAGAGAAAGATGCAAAGCAGGTCGTGAAAGCCCACATAAGGGATATTGCCCGCCATCACCAGGCCGATTGTTTTGTTTTTGAGCCCTTCTTCAACACCATATGCAGCTGCAAAAATGGAGAGTTGCTCTTTGCTCAGCATCTGTTCGGCAATCAATTTTCCTGACTGAAAAATATACTCAGGGGTGAACCATTTGTTCTCCATGAAAGCCCGGTACCTCAACTCCTGGTAGGACTCACTGTCATCTTTCAGGTATTCTCCAAGAAAGCCAAGAACCTCTATTCTTTTGTTTAAATTCATTTTTGCGTTTTCAGATCATTCGATATCTTTATACAGTTGTTCCATTTATGGAGACTGCATTAAAATAACATCAAAAATACTGAAATATCATGGCAATCAAGATTACCGATGAATGTATCAATTGTGGAGCCTGCGAACCAGAATGTCCTAACAATGCCATTTATGAAGGCGGTGTAGAGTGGGCTGTAGCCGATGGCACATCAGTAAAAGGTTCCTTTACATTGATGGATGGCTCTGCAGTCGATGCATCACAAAAGAATTCGCCCATCAGCAATGATACTTACTACATCACCCCAAACAAATGCACTGAGTGTCAGGGTTTTCATGAAGAGCCACAGTGTGCAGCAGTTTGCCCGGTGGATTGTTGCGTTCCTGATGAGTTGTATGTAGAAACAATTGAGGCATTGATGGCCAAAAAGGAAAGTTTACACCTCTAAATCTTCTTTAACAAGTTATAAAGGTGAAGGTATCTGCGGAAGCCTTCACCTTTTCTTATATTTGTCATATCTATCGGATTTTTCCAAAAATTTCGTTCATGGGTAAACCAATCATCGCATTTGTTACAGGTGGATATTCTTCTGAAGCAGTGATCTCTTATAAAAGTGCCATCACCATTGAAAAACATCTTGATCTTTCCAAGTATGAGGTTTACCGCATCGACATCACACCTGAAAAATGGTTTCATACAACGAAGGAAGGGATTGAACTGATGGTGAACAAGGGTGATTTTTCTCTGGACCTGGGCACACAAGTAATCAGGTTTGACGCTGTCTTTATCGGCATTCACGGTACACCCGGGGAAGATGGAAAATTACAAGCCTATTTTGATCTTTTGAACATTCCCTATACATCCTGTGATGCCACCACTTCAGCCATCACATTCAATAAGCGATTTACTGTCGCCGTTGCCGGCGCTTCAGGTTTTCATGTTGCCAAATCAGTCCATCTGTTCAAGTCCTCCTTTGATCAATCCTCCAGTGCAATAGCGGGGTTGCAACTGCCAGTCTTTGTAAAGCCAAACAATGGCGGTTCCAGCATAGGCATGAGCAAGGTAAACAAGGCAGAAGACATGCAAGAGGCGATTGCAAAAGCATTCAAGGAAGATGATCAGGTGTTGATTGAAGAATTCATCAGTGGCCGTGAATTTACCATTGGAGTATTCAGATCCAAAGGGAAGATCATCACACTTCCTTTCACTGAGATCAGTACAGACAATGAGTTCTTTGATTTTGAGGCAAAATACCAGGGGAAGTCTGTTGAGGTCACTCCAGCTGTTTGCAGCGATGAAATGGCCGAAAAAATACGAAATGCTGCTGCTGGCATATATGCTGTGTTCAATTGCAGGGGAGTGGTGCGGATGGATTTTATTTACAATGCAGACCAGGACAAACCATACCTGCTCGAAATCAATACAGTGCCAGGACAAAGTGCCGCAAGCATTATCCCACAACAGGTAGCAGCCATGGGATTGGTGCTGAGTGATTTTTACAGCATGTTGATCGATGATGCGCTGGAGACAGTAAAAAAATAATGAAATGAATTTTTCCTTTATCACCAAAAAGCCACTTTGGCAGAATATCCTGGCAGGAATTGTGCTATCCGTTTTTATTGTTGGTGCATTCCTGCTGTTGCTCAATTTCATCACCAACCATGGTGAATACCTTACGGTACCTGAAGTGAAGGGTAAACTGTACAGTGATGTTGTTGCCGACATGGAGAGCAAAGGATTTGAAGTGGTTGTTCAGGACTCCATCTATGTGGATAGTCTTCCGCCCAATATTATCCTCAAGCAGTTCCCAGATCCTGAAGCAACGGTGAAAGTGAACCGCATCATCTACCTCACCATCAATTGCACCGTGCCTCCAACAATTGCCATGCCCAACCTTATTGGAATGAGTTTCAGGAATGCCATCCTTGAGTTAAAGTCGCTTGGGTTGAAAATGGGTGATACAACCTATATCCCAGACATGGCAAAAAATGCAGTCAAGGATCAACTCAGTGGTGGTAGCTCAATCAAGCCCGGTTCACCTATCAGGATGGGATCTTCCATTGATTTGCTGATAGGTGCTGGTCTGGGTGGAGAAGAGATTCCTGTACCTGACCTCTTCGGCCTTACATACCCTGAAGCAAAATTGGTCATGGAAGTCAACGGGCTGAATGCGGGTGTAGTGTTGATGGATGATAACTTTACAGACACAACCCTTGGATTTGTTTACTGGCAGAATCCAATGCCTTATGATGCACTACAGCAAGCCAA
>JBJOOI010000230.1:0-4438 GCA_046051375.1 Bacteroidota bacterium
GGTGGAGCCCAGACAGCAAGAGAATTGCTTTCTGGCAGGTCAATGCTGATGGAACCAAAGATTTCATGATGATAGACAATACCTCTGGCATTTACTCCAAGCCCATCCCGGTAGAGTATCCTAAAGTAGGTGAGGCGCCATCAGCCGTAAGAATTGGAGTAATCGATCTTGTTACTGGCAAGAAAACCTGGATGTCAGTACCCGGCGACCAGCGCCAACATTATATTCCGCGGATGGAATGGGCTGGTAATGAGGAAGTCATCATCCAACAACTCAACAGAAAACAAAATGAAAGCAGGCTCTATATGGCCAATGCCGGCAGCGGCAAGGGCTATTTTATACATACTGAAAAAGATGCTGCCTGGATTGACATCCTTCCTTCCATCGATGATGATTATAGCTATGGTGGATGGGATTGGCTTGATGGGGGCAAATCCTTTCTTTGGGTTTCTGAGCAAGACGGATGGCGCCATTTGTACCGCATGTCCCGCAATGGAAAAGAATCAATCCTCCTCACCGAGGGCAATTTTGATGTGATCGAAATTGCGGCCGTCAAGGAAAAAGAGGGCTATGTTTATTACTATGCCTCTCCCGACAATGCCACCCAGAAATACCTCTTCCGTTCAAAATTGGATGGAAATGCTTTGCCAGAAAGGATTACACCTCTTGCCCAGCCAGGTACCCACCAATACGATATTTCACCTGCTGCTGATCTTGCCTTTCACAGTTTTTCAAACCATAAAGTGCAGTGGACCACCGAAGCCATCAGACTCAGCACCCATCTTGATGCTGCTGGATGCTGGAAAAAGTGAAGTGCAAATTGCAGTAAGCAAAGCAGCCAGCACGCCTTCACCCATTGAATTTTTCAAGATCAAAACTGATGAGGGTGTTGAAATGGACGGATGGATGGTAAAGCCGGAAAATTTCAATCCAGCCAAAAAATATCCAGTTGTTTTCTTTGTATACTCTGAACCTGCAGGGGCTAATGTAATTGATCGTTTTGGCGTGGGAAGGAACAGACTCTATGCCGGCGACATGCGCAAGGATGGTTATGTCTATGTGACCATTGACAACCGCGGTACGCCAGCGCCCAAGGGCCGTGAGTGGAGAAAGTCCATCTACAGGAAGATTGGTATTGTGAACATTGATGACCAGGCCAAGGCGGCCAAAGAAGTGTTCAAGATGGGCTTCATTGATACCAGCCGCGTTGCCGTTTGGGGATGGAGTGGGGGCGGTTCAGCCACCTTGAACCTCATGTTCAGGTATCCTGAAATCTACAAGACAGGGATTTCCATTGCCGCGGTTGCCAACCAGCTGACCTATGACAATATTTACCAGGAACGCTACATGGGATTGCCCCAGGAAAACCGCGAAGATTTTGTCAAAGGGTCACCCATCACCCATGCGAAGAACCTCAGGGGAAATCTCTTGTACATCCATGGAACAGGCGATGACAACGTGCATTACCAGAATGCAGAAATGTTGCAGAATGAATTGATCAAGTACAACAAGCAGTTCCAGTTCATGTCATACCCCAACAGGAGCCATAGCATCTCTGAAGGTGAAGGCACCATGAGGCATTTGTCAACGCTGTATACCAATTATTTGAAGCAATATTGCCCTCCGGGAGGCAAGTAAGTTCGTTGAAGGGGTTGAAGTTGTGTAGAGATTGCATCAACTTTAAAAACGAAAATATTCATTCGCAAAGAAGAGAAGATGGCAATCGAAAAATATGAGCGATTATTAGCGGAAATTTCACAAACAGGGAAACTCACTGTTGAAGACATAGATAATGTAAAGAAAAATTTTATTCCTGTTTCTGCTACACGAAATTCTGTTTTGGAAGAACAGGGCAAGGTGCCCCAATACCTGTATTTCATCGATTCAGGCTTTATGCGATTGTTTTACTACGACGAAAATGGGGAGGAACAAACAACCTTCTTATGCTCGCAATCAGGATTCATCGCTTCGTTTTCATCATTGATCAACCAAACAAAAGCCACAGAAAATGTAGAATGCATAACAGATTGTGAGCTGTTTAAAATTTCTTACGTTGATGCTAAAAAGCTTGTAGAGAATAGTGAAAACTTCAAGAACTTTTTTCTGGTAATCTTTGAAAAGTCAATATCGTCTGCATCGACAAGGGCCAATGATTTGGCCATGTTAAATGCGGAGCAACGCTACCAGAAAATGATTGACCAGCAGCCTCATTTTATTCAAAACATTCCTCTTCAATACATTGCTTCGTATTTAGGAATAAAACCTCAAAGTTTGAGCAGAATAAGAAAGCAAGCAATAAAGTAACATTTGTGAAGTAGAATGAAGTTTTGTTTTTAAACCTTTGCATTTCATATAACAACAATATAAAATGGAAGGCTTAAAAGAAATCTTAGATCAATTGCCTATAGCATTGGGTCAATCCTTGATGAACTATGCAATCATTGCAATTGTTTATGTGGTTGTTTGGAAAATTTTTAAAAAGCGGCTCCTCAATTGGCGCATTCAGTTGAAGGAAAGGGTAAATGCAAAACAAATAAAATCAGAATTGATCAATAGCATTTTTACTTTATTGGTCAGTACCCTGCTTGTTGTGGTAATTTACCTTCTAAAATCAATGGGCTATACAAAAATATATACTGACATTAACGAGTACCCAAGATTTTTTGCATTTAGTGGATTTTTCATTTTTTTATTGGTTGATGACACTTGGTTTTATTGGATGCACCGACTTTTACATCATCCACGAATTTTTAAATACATACACAAGGTTCATCATAAAAGTATTGACGTTAATCCGTTTACTTCTGTCTCTTTTCATTGGGCAGAAACCTTGCTGCTCACCATCTGGATTGTACCTGCAAGCATCCTTTTCCCAGTATATGTTCCTGCATTTGGAATTTTGCAAGTATGGGGATTTGTAGACAATATAAAATCACACCTTGGGTATGAATTTTTCCCAAGCTGGTGGAATAAAAGTTTTGGAAAATTAATGACCTCAAGCACACACCATAACATGCACCATAGTAAGTTTAATGGAAATTATGGCGTTCATTTTCGTATTTGGGACAGACTTTTAGGCACGGAATTTAAGGATTATGAAAAAACATTTGATGAAATACAAGAAAGAAAAAAGGGAAAGATCAGTAACCCTGTGTCAGGAGTAATGACCCCATAGTTTACTATAGTACATCGATATGACAAATATTCCGAAGCCTATGGTAATTAGTACTGTTATTTTATCTCAAACACGGCAACTTCATAAGGATTAAGTTGTAAAGCTTTATTTTTAATCTTTGATTTTCCGAATAGGGTATTGCATTTTCCAAAATCTTTTTCAAATGTTGCTATCTGTGTCTCATTGGAAAGATTCACGGCGATCAGTACTTTTTGGCTTTTATAGGTTCTGTAAAAACTAAACATTTTGCTGTTGTTGTTCTGGGCGTTAGCATATACTCCCTTTGCTAATGCCTCATTGCTTTGCCTTAATTGGATCATTGTTTTGTAGTAATTAAATATTGAATTATTGTCATTTTGTTGCTCTTCAACAGAAATGCCATCGTTTGATTTCGTAATTCTGTCCACCCACCAGCCACCAGTATTTTTATACCAGGTAGCCATGCCATTTCCTTCTTCTTTTTTGTACCATTCGAATGCGGCACGGCGAGGAATATCATTTCCGTCGGTATTGCCCCAATTGCCAATTTTCCCTTGCATGCCAATTTCTTGTCCATAGTAAATGGAAGGGATGCCTCCAATAAGCAGCATCAATGAAGCAGCAACTTTTTGCTTATCCTTGTTGGATTCAATTGATGCAAATCTATCCATATCGTGGTTTTCAATGAAAATGATTTGCTCTTTTCCAAGAGGGGATTGCGCCAAGATGGTATCTGCTTTGTTGATAAGGGTTTGCTTATCAAATGATAAAATGGCTTGTTGCAAACCAAAGCCAAATACCCTGTCAACACCGGCTTTGTTAAAATAATCAAATCCATAGTCTCTCCATTCCGCTTGTTCTGCAACTATCTTAAGTGAAGGATTGAGTTTCTTTAATTGGGTTATTAACGGTTTCCAAAATTCACTAAACAAGTTGGTTAATCGTGGTTTTCCATCCAAGTTATCCATCGCATGGTCCAATCTAAATCCATCTACACCATCCTCAAAATTTCCATCAGCATTAGGATCAACGAAGAAGCTGAACAATTTATTATTATAATCAAACACGTCTTTATTTCTAAGGTTGACTGTTGTTACTTTTATGAATTTGCCATCATAGCTGTTTAGCTGACGTAAATCAAATACCATTGTTGATGGAATTTTATGTTCAGTATCATCAAACAGTATATAATCACTAAAGGGAGATTTAGGGTTTCCAACTGCATCTTTCCACCACAAATGTTTTTCAGAAACATACTGGGTTTCCATATCCATATATATCTTC
>JBJOOI010000231.1:0-3728 GCA_046051375.1 Bacteroidota bacterium
TATTTCACTTTAATTCCTGTCTGTATTTTGAGGCATTGGAGATGTCCAATCGTGTGCACAAATCAATCACCCTGGCCTTCTCCTGCAAATTGCCTTTTTTGAATAGCCGAATCACTTCATCCGTTTTGCCTTGAAAGAAAAAAGGCATGATCATCAGATTAGGAGTCTCGGCATTGAGGGTATTAAGCATAGAAATGGCATTGAGTACCTGCTCTCTTGCGTCGTTTTCATTCTCAATCATTTTGTCCATCCCCTGTCGGTAATAGGTATAAATGGCATCATGAACCAAAGCATAGCGGCTGTTTTGAAGGTTTTCAGATAACCAGTAACGGTTCCGTTGACCATCGAAGGGTTTCCAACCTTCAATAAACCGTCCTTCGGGAGAAGAACTCACAATGGCATTTGCCTTTTGAAAAAAAGCATCCCCTCCACGGGGTGAAAAAGCATCATAATCCAGACCAAGGATGATATTGATATAATAGGCAAACAATGCTGAGAGATTACCAGCAAGCGGTTCTGTACCCGAAACCCTGTTCTCATTGAACTCGATGGGTTGAAATTCAACATACCGAAAGACAATGTTATTGTCAATATGATTCACCAGTGGTGAAAGATAATTGGTATTGTAAACGGGCCTTGCGGCTTGGATAGTAAGCGTTCCCTTGTAAACATTGGGCTCTACAACAGATTGCAGGTTCAACAGAAAACTGCATTCTATTTTCTCATTGGGTTCAAAAAGGTCTGTAGTCCATTTCCTTTTATTGAGAAAAGCATTGAGGGATGTTTGCAGTGTTTGAAAAACTTTCTTGTCTACAGTAGTACCAATTTGTGCATATACAACATTGACCTTGGCATTGATTTCCTGTGCAGACGGCTTATTGACTGCAAAAAGAAAGCAAAAAACAAAAAGGTACAAATGCCTGGGTATGTGAAACATATTGATCTTTCTGATGATAACCTTGCTATTATTAGATACGGTTATTCAGGGTACTAAGTTAACTATAATTTCAACTTGATTTTTGAATCAATAAATTCCTAAAACAAGAAGAGCGATGGATTATCCATCGCCCTTCTATAATAAGGTACCACTATGTTAACGGAATAAATCCTCATCATTCTTGCGGAAATATACCTTGTCCTCCATGAACTCCTGCGTAGCAAGAAGTGCAGGGTTAGGCATTTTCTCATATGCTTTGGAAATCTCAATCTGCTCCTTGTTCTCATGA
Source organism: Bacteroidota bacterium (assembly GCA_046051375.1). Taxonomy (GTDB): domain Bacteria; phylum Bacteroidota; class Bacteroidia; order Chitinophagales; family Chitinophagaceae; genus Pollutibacter. Next base: position 1,227 of record JBJOOI010000231.1, read on the forward strand.
ATTTCTTCAAGGCTGTCTGTATGGCTTGCAAATTCCTCCAATTTGTTGTGGAGCTCTTCTTTTATTGCAATATTAATCTGTGCAGCCCTTTTTCCAATAATAGAAATAGACTGGTACAGGTTTCCTGTCTTACTCTTGATCTCATTCAGGTCCTTTGTTTCAGCTACATTGGTAAGGTTATTTCCCAACTGCCTGCGAAGTCTGCTCATTATTTAAAATTTTAAGGTTATTTTTTGTCAAAGTTAAGTAACGTTCTGCTTCTTTTGTCAATTTACTTTCGGGGAACCTGTCCTGAAAGTCCTCTACCTCAAGAACTACCTTTGCATAACGTTCCCCTTTTTTCTCATCCACACTCATTACCGCATACCTGTAATATGACTTGATAGACATCAGTTTGTATTCATCACCCTTGGGAGAATCTGGATAGTTGTTGATCAGGGTTGTATAAGCAAGGGCTGCCGCCTTGAATTGTCCTACATTAAAATACAATTGGGCAGAAAGGAATTCCTTGGTTTCAAGCTTTGTTTGGCATTTGGCAATGATGGCTTCAGCCTCTTTGCTTTTGGGCGATTCAGGATGAGTATTGATGAATACCTGAAACATTCCTATCGCCTTAATGGTATTGGATTGCTCCAATTCTGGTTTGGGGGATTGCTTGTAATAGCAATTCGCTTGCATGTATTCCACCTCTTCAGCCCTCTTGCTGTTGGCAAAAACCTCTAAATAACCTTTGAAAAGATTCTCAGCGGTTTCATAATCCCTCATGTTGTAATGGGAAAAAGCATAGTTATAATACAAATCATCAAACTGAGGTGTCCCTTTGAATACTGGAAAAAGTTCTTCGTACAAAACCTGGGCCTGTCGAAATTCCTTTTTTTCAAAGTAGGTATTGGCCATTTTCAGTTTGTACTCAAAATCCTTGCTCTTCAGTACCTTTCCGAATTTAGAACAGGCACTGAGTGAAAGAATCAACACAAAAAACAAGATATTATTCAACTTCATAAATGGATGACAAAGTTAAGCATTTAGCAGAAGAAACTAAATTAAGTTCTTTAAAAGATACTCCAGGTTAAACAAGTCATAAAAAAAGTGCCCTCCTTCGCAGGAGGGCACCAATATCTTATAAAATCAAATTACTTCTTTGAACGAAGGTTCGGATGAGGAGCAGGAACAGTATTGGGTGCATCGATTACTTCACCTGTTGCGCTGAAGTCAATAGTATTGACATCGCCATCAGCCTGTCCGTATTTGTTGATCAAACGATCAGCTGCAATACCTTGCTTTTCAGTAAGGTAAGACATTATTGCATTAACGCGATCCCAGCTCAGCTGTTGGCTGGCTTTGGAAGCCTCTGCATATCCAGTGATGAATACTTTGCAGGCAGGATTATTTTTCAGCCTGTCAGCAGTAGAAGCCAATAGGCTTTGAGCTTCTTTAGACAAGGCAGAGGATCCTTTTGCAAAGCTAACACTAGGGATATTTCCCATGTTGCATGTTACTACAGGAGGCGGCGCTACAAAGTTTTTGCAGCAAGGAGGCTCTGGACATTTTCCGACACCATTCGCATCAACTGGTTGACACTCTGTAGCAGTGATCAATTGTTTGTCCTTGTAATCGGGAACACCATCGCCGTCTGTATCCTTGCTCACACCATGGCTGTCAACGGGGGCTCCGGAAGGTGTATTGGGCTCCATATCGAATTGGTCAGCAATACCATCTCCATCAGCATCATCAAGAACAACTTTGGGCATTTTCATCCTCTTGGGAGCATTCAATTCACCATAAGAAAATTCAAGTGGATTTTTCCAGTAAAGAGGCTCAACAGACTTTGTTTTTTTCTGTGCAAAGGTATCCAATCCTGCAAGGAGGAATAAGCCCAAGAACAGAACGGAGAATATTTTATTCAGTTTCATGTTTGGAAAATTTGATGAGGGTTAGTGAAATTTAGAAAATGTTGATGTTCAATCCAACAGACAAGAAATTGTAGCTGTCATTGTGTGATGTCAATGTAGCATCACCAACTGGAGTGGCACCCCAACGCTGTCCATCCAAAAGGTCATCCTTCACAAAAGAAACCCTGTTTTCGATGGCAAGATTTACACGCTTGGAAAGCTTGAAAGCTGCACCGACACCAAAGGTTGCACTGGCCCTTGCAGTTTGTCCAAACAACTTGGCGTTAGAAGAAGTGTTGATCTCACCAGCAGTTTCATAAGTACCGTCGAGAATAGCCTTTACTGCGCTTCTTGTATCTGCACGGGTAGCCCACGTTCCGCTAGGAATAGCATTGAAATTATATTTTTGGCCGCTTGCATTGAGCGCATCAATATTGGTTTCATAGAAAGTAACACCAACGCCCAGGATGGCATACAGTCCAAACTTAGGCTCAGCTTTGTGGAACCTGATGTTTGAAAGGTTGAAAAGGGTTTGGAAACTCAGGTCATTCAACTTGGTTTTGTAGTTGTAGAAAACCTTATCAGCAGCTGGGATGAGGCCCACAGTGTT
>JBJOOI010000232.1:0-3727 GCA_046051375.1 Bacteroidota bacterium
ATACCACCTTGCTCATGTCTGACAAGTATATGTTCCAGTTGATCGTTGAAATCATAGAGCGCATCATATATGGGCATGATGGCTCCTCCAGGGTATCCAAAAATAGTGTCAACGCCCTCAGCAATACAAGCTTTTAGTACTACTTGAGCTCCCGACAGTTCTTGTGTTTGAACTTCATCCGGATTTTTTCGGGCATCAATTGTTGATTGATTATCACTTATTGTATTCATACAAATAAATTATTAATTCAGGTTGTGGCTTTCTGGTATAGCATCTGTTACACACCCTTGAGCTGCTGTTGTTGTACGTTGTGCAAACTTGAAAAGCAAACCTTTCTTTGCATTTAGTGGTGGTTTCTTCCATGCTGCCCTTCGTTCGGCAATTTCTTCTTCAGCAACCTTGAGCGTCATGGTTCTTTCATTAACATTCAATACAATTACATCATCATCCTTTACCATTGCAATTAAACCACCGTCATAGGCTTCAGGGGTGATATGTCCCACTACAAATCCATGTGTGCCGCCACTGAAACGTCCATCAGTGATCAACGCAACTGATTTTCCCAAACCCGCACCAATAATGGCTGATGTTGGTTTCAGCATTTCAGGCATGCCCGGGCCGCCTCGTGGCCCAACATATCTTATTACCACAACATCTCCAGCCTTTACTCTACCGTTTTGAATGCCCGCAATCAATTCTTGCTCTCCATCAAATACACGCGCAGGTCCTTCAAAAAAATCTCCCTCTTTGCCACTGATTTTTGCCACACTTCCTTTTTCTGCAAGGTTCCCGTATAAAATCTGCAGATGACCTGTTGTTTTGATTGGTGTTTGCAGCGGGTAAATGATTTTTTGATTTTCAAATTCAAGGTCGGGTACATCAGCCAAATTTTCAGCCACAGTTTTGCCCGTTACCGTTAAACAATCACCATGGATGAATCCATGTTTTAATAAATACTTCATTACAACTGGTATACCGCCTATCTTGTGTACATCCTCCATTAAATATTTTCCGCTGGGTTTTAAGTCAGCGATTACCGGTACCTTGTCGCTGATGCGCTGAATATCATCTTGGGTCCATGGTATGTCGATACTCCATGCCATGGCAATCAAATGCAGTACAGCATTGGTTGATCCACCCAAACACATGATCAATGTTACCGCATTTTCAAATGCTTTGTACGTCATGATGTCTGAAGGCTTGATGTCTTTTTCCAGTAGGATTTTAATGGCTTCTCCCGCGCGCTTGCATTCCTGTTTTTTATCTTCACTCAGCGCTGGATTGGAAGATGAGTAGGGCAAGCTCATTCCCAATGCTTCGATTGCACTTGACATTGTATTGGCAGTGTACATCCCACCACAAGCACCCGCTCCGGGGCAAGCGTTCATGATGATGCCTTTGAAATCTGCCTCGTCCAAATTGCCTGCAATTTTTTTGCCTAGTGCTTCAAATGCCGATACAATGTTGAGTTCTTCTCCTTTGTAATGGCCTGGTGCAATTGTACCGCCGTATACCATGATGGAGGGTCGATTCAATCTTCCCATTGCAATGATGGAACCAGGCATGTTTTTATCGCAACCGGGAACTGCAATGATGCCATCATAGTAATGCGCGCCACAAACGGCTTCAATACTATCAGCAATCAAATCGCGGCTAATCAGTGAATATCTCATTCCGTCTGTACCATTGCTTATTCCATCACTTACGCCTATGGTGTTGAAGATTAAACCCACCATGTCATTTTCCCAAACACTTTCTTTTACAATTTTTGCAAGGTCATTCAAATGCATGTTGCAGGTATTCCCGTCATAACCCATGCTGCATACTCCAACCTGCGGTTTTTTCAAATCATCATCTGTTAAACCGATGCCATACAACATGGCCTGTGCGGCAGGTTGCGTAGGGTCTTGCGTAATCGTTTTGCTGTACTTGTTCAATTCGCTCATGGTATTATTTTTCAATTAAATGATCGTTGATTTTCTGATTTGTATGTTGGCTTTATGGATGGCTTCATCCGTTTTGTTCATGATGCAATCGCTGACCAATTCTCCAATGGTTGAGGTGAAATAAAAATTCATTGGGTCAATGTCTTTGGTAACAAATCCATTTTGGGTTGTCCAATCCACTGCATGCCTGATGGTATGGGCTTCTTCTTTCATGCCAAGATGATCCAGCAGCATGGCTGCAGAGAGAATGGCACCAATCGGATTGGCAATGTCTTTGCCAGCGGCTTGTGGATAGGATCCATGAACGGGTTCAAACAGCGCAGTCCCACTGCCAATCGATGCAGAGGGTAGCATGCCAAGCGATCCTGCCAAAACACTGGCTTCATCGCTCAGGATATCACCAAACATATTTTCAGTGAGGATGATGTCAAATTGTGCAGGATTGATGATCAGCTGCATGGCTGCATTGTCTACATACATGCAATTCAATTCAACTTCAGGATAATCTGCAGCCATGGCAGTAACTGTTTTTCTCCAAAGCCTTGATGTTTCCAGTACATTGGACTTGTCTACCAAGGTTAATTTGCGCTTTCTTTGTTGAGCATGCCTGAAGGCAAGATGGGCGATCCTGGTAATTTCATCCTTGTTGTAAATACAAAGATCTGATGCCTCAGTTCCAGCTTCATTCAACTCTTTTTTCCCAAAATAAATTCCACCGGTCAGTTCTCTGTAGATGACGATGTCTACATGCTCCAGCAAGCTTGATTTTACCGGAGACAAATGGTAGAGAGAAGGGTAAGTTGATACAGGCCTGATGTTGGCAAACAGCCCGAGCTCTTTCCTGATTTTGAGCAAACCTTGTTCAGGCCTGACTTTCGCAGAAGGGTCCAGGTCATATTTCGGATGACCTACTGCCCCCAGCAGGATGGCATCGGCTTGCTTGCAAAGAACAATGGACTCCTGAGGGAGTGGATCTCCCGTCTTGTCGATGGCATCTGCGCCCATCAATGCAAAGCTGTAAGAGAAGTGATGTCCAAACTTTTTTCCAATTGCATCAAGTGCACGAATGGCCTGGTTCGTAACCTCTGGTCCGATGCCATCACCTGGTATGATTACAATATGTTTGTTGGAGCTCACTATGGTTATTTTTTTTCGAGGTATTGTATTGCCAGGGAATTGAGGTTTGAATCCTGCACTTCTTTAATGGTGTCTGCCAATTGCAGAAACTGGTCATACAAAAAGTCAATATCGTTTCTGTTGAATTCGTGTCCCAAATTCTTGAAGCGATAGGCCAGTGCAGATCTTCCGCTCCGGGCGGTCAGCACAATTTTTGAAGTTGCTGCACCCACTTCTTCAGGCCTGATAATCTCATAGGTTTGGGAATCTTTCAAAAAGCCATCCTGATGGATGCCTGATGAATGGGAAAAAGCATTTGCGCCTACAATGGCCTTATTGGGTTGAACCGCCATGCGCATGGTTTCTGAAACCAATTGACTCAACGGATTGAGTTGTGTTGCATCAATGTTTGTATAGAGCCCCAGGTGCGCATGTTGCTTCAATACCATCACCACTTCTTCCAACGCAGTGTTTCCGGCACGTTCGCCCAATCCGTTGATGGTGCACTCGATTTGTCTGGCTCCATTCATGGCGCCTGCGATAGAGTTGGCTGTGGCCAGGCCAAGGTCATTGTGGCAATGGCAGGAGAGGACGGCCTTGTCTACATTGGATACATTATTTTTTAAGAAGGCTATTTTCTCGCCATACTGGGTTGGCAGGCAGTA
>JBJOOI010000233.1:0-3718 GCA_046051375.1 Bacteroidota bacterium
ATGATCAGGGCTGCCGCCAAAAACTTTAGCGACCTGGTGGTCATTGCATCAAAGGCTGACTATGCACCATTGGTAGACATCCTCAGGGAACAACAATGCACAACAACCCTGGCTCAAAGAAGAAATTTTGCAGCCAAGGCCTTTGATATCGTTGGGAATTATGATGTTGCCATTGCACAGTATTTCACTGCAGACAATACCAACCAGTTCCTGCATTCATCCGGAAACCCGCAGATCATGCGCTATGGTGAGAACCCTCACCAGCAGGGCATTTTCTTCGGTAAACTCAATGAATTGTTTGACCAGTTGCATGGCAAGGACCTCTCTTACAACAACCTCGTGGATGTTGAGGCTGCAGTACAATTGATCGCTGAATTCAAAGGAGAAGACGAATCTACTTTTGCCATCATCAAGCATACCAATGTATGTGGTATTGCCACCCGGGAAAATGCCGCTGAAGCATGGAAGTATGCCTTGGAAGGAGATCCGGAAAGCGCTTTTGGTGGTGTGCTGGTTTGCAACAGCACCATCGACATGTCAACAGCTGCACAGATCAATGAGATCTTTTTTGAAGTACTGATTGCACCTGCATTTGATGCAGATGCAATGGAAGTATTGACCACCAAAAAGAACAGGATCCTGCTCATCCAGAAAAAAGACCATCCCGCAACAAAACAATTCAAATCGCTCCTGAATGGCGTCTTGGTTCAGGACCAGGACAAAGGAAATTTCGAAAAATGGGAAGAGTCCGGAGCAAGGGCAACCACAGAAGAAGAAAAGACAGACCTGATTTTTGCGAACAAAGTATGCAAGCACCTGAAATCAAATGCAATTGCCATTGCCAAAAACAAACAATTGATTGGAAAAGGTTGTGGACAGACATCCCGCATTGATTCCCTCAGGCATGCGATTGAAAAAGCCAGGCAATTCAATTTTGATTTGAAGGGTTCCGTGCTGGCCAGTGATGCCTTCTTCCCTTTTGATGACTGTGTAAAAATGAGTCATGCAGAAGGAATTGAGGCCTTTATCCAACCCGGAGGATCCATACGGGACAAGGACTCCATTGCATACTGCCAAGAAAGCGGATTGGCCATGGTGATGACAGGACTCAGACATTTCAGGCATTGATGTCGGGCCGGATGCAGATCAGCAAATCAGAAAAGTCCAAAGCCCTTTTTGCCGTTGGTGTGGTTTCCATTCTGTGGGGTACAACATGGCTTGCCTCTAAAATTGGGGTCGAATACATTCCCCCAATACAGCTTTCGGGCTTGCGGCACTTTATAGGCGGTGGACTGTATGTGATCTACTTCACATTTTTCAGGAAAATGCTTCCCCAAAAACACCAGCTCTGGCAGATCTTCTGGATGTCGATACTGATGTTTGTGATCAGCAATGCTTTCAGTGTTCTTTCTGTAAAATACATGCCCAGCGGAATAGGCTCAGTTGTTGGCGCCATCATGCCCATCTGGGTTGTATTGTTCACCGGACTGGTTTTCAATAAAGTCAGATTCAAACGCAAAACCATTGTTGGGATTGCAATGGGGTTTGCAGGAGTGGTCATCACCTTTTTTGACTTCATTGAGCATATCATGTACACTGATTTCTCGCTGGGCATCCTGTATGGTGTGATTGCGAGCATTGCCTGGGCGCTCTCCTCCCTGTTCACGGCAAAGCAGGCGAAAGACATGGACCCCTATTTTTCATTGGGATGGCAGATGTTTGTAAGCGGCTGCTTGCTTTCGGTCTTCTCCTTGATTACGGGGAATTCCGTTCCAGTTTCGCAAATACCCATGAACGCATGGTTGTCTATAGGATACCTGGTATTGATTGGCTCAGTGATTGCATTTGGCGCTTACATCTATGCACTGAAGCGTCTTCCCACAGCCCTGGTGGCTGTGCACTCGTATATCAATCCCATTGTTGCCATTATCCTGGGCAATATATTGATGCAGGAAAAGTTAACCGCCTTTATTGTAGCAGGAACAATGATTACGCTTTGGGGAGTTTATCTTGTCAACAATAGTTTTAAGAAGGCTTAGCATTTTCTTGCTTTTCCCTCCAGAGCTGATTGAAGGTTTTTGCAGGAAAATCAAGGTCTGCCCGCTGTCCAGTCCAACCCTTGAACAATTTATTGATCATCCAATTCTTGATCTTGCTGTTGCCCAGATTCATCATTTTCCTGTGAAGCATGCCCTGCTGCCAGGTAGCCCAGGCAATCTTCTCCATCATGTTTCCCTGACCTGTGCGGACAGCCTCCCGCCTGTTGTACAACAGGAGTTCATGCAGGTTGATTTTTACTGCACATACTTCCGTGCAGTTTCCACACAGGGAAGAAGCGTGGCTCAAGTGTTTCCACTCGCCAAGATCTTTGAGATTGGGTGTAATGACACTTCCTATGGGGCCACTGTAGGTGGTTCCATAGCTATGACCACCAATATTTTTATAGACAGGGCAAGCATTCAGGCAAGCCCCGCAACGGATGCAATAAAGGCTTTCTCTTGAAACCGGATCCTGGAGAATATTGGTTCTTCCATTGTCCAGCAGGATGACATACATTTCATCGGGTCCGTCCATTTCTGTTGATTGACGTGGCCCAGTGATGATGGAATTGTACACCGTTACCTGTTGGCCTGTTCCATAGGTAGAAAGCAAGGGCCAGAACAGCGCAAGATCCTGCAAGGAAGGAATTACCTTTTCTATTCCGGTGATGACAATATGTGTCTTGGGGAAGGATGCACTCAACCTTGCATTGCCCTCGTTCTCTGTTACTGCTATACTTCCAGTTTCCGGAATGATGAAGTTGGCACCTGTTACTCCTATTTCAGCCTCGGCATATTTTTTCCTGAGTTTTTCCCTTGCAACAAGGGTGAGCTCTTCTGGTGTAAGATGCAGCGGCGTATTCAGGTGTTCATGGAAAACACGGGCAACATCCTCCTTACTCTTGTGCATGGCAGGTGTGACAATATGATAAGGCGGCTCATTGTCCAGCTGTTGGATGTATTCTCCCAGATCAGATTCAATGCTGTCAATGCCATTTTTTTCAAGAAAATCATTGAGGTGAATTTCCTCCGTAACCATGCTCTTGCTCTTGACAACTGTTTTGCAATTTTTTTCCTTGCAAATCCTGAGGATGGCTTCAGTGGCCTGTTCTATTGTTTCTGCCCAAATCACTTTGCCGCCATTCCTGAGAAAATTGATTTCAAATTTTTCCAGCTGAACATCCAGGCTTTCAAGTGCTTTCCATTTGGCATGCTTGGCTTTTTCCCTTGCAAAATTGATGTCAGAAAATTGTTTTTTTCCCAGCGGTACAACAGCATTGTACTTTCCGATATTGTGGTTGATGGTTTTGCGATGGGACAAATCCGCGGCCTTTACAAAACTTTTCTCCTTAAAAACAGAAGCTGGATTGGACATACGCTTATTGTTTGTTCAACTTTTTATCGTCATTGAAATATTGCTTTGCCACCTGATCAAGTGCTTCATAAAACCCTTCACCATAAAGTCTTGTGATGGGTTCCTTCAGAAATTTATAGACCGGCACCTTCAACTCAGCACCAAGGCTGCACGCCGGGCTGCACATGTCTTCGCGCGGCTCGTAGTTGAGCATTTCATGGTTGGTATACCGGCTCTTGCTTTTTTTGATGGGATAGAGATGGCAGGAGATGGGCTTTTTCCACTTGATCTGGCCTTTGTTGTAGGCTTCTTCGAATACACATTT
>JBJOOI010000234.1:0-3710 GCA_046051375.1 Bacteroidota bacterium
TGCAATTTGCCCGCCTTGGATGCAACAAGATCAAGCTCCCAATGGCCGTATCTCCAGTTTTGGTTTCGTATGGTATATCCATTGTCTTCAGCCCACTTGAGTGCCAATGCTTCTCCGAGCTTTCCCGTTTCATTGTGTCTTGCCATGATGCCTTATTGATTTAACTTTGTTTTCATTGAGTAAAATCATCTTCAAAATTCTATCAGTCCTTTATAAAATCAACGGGAAATGCACAGCTTAAAAGGGAGAATTCAACACTATACCTGGGGTGGAAACACCTATATTCCATCGCTATTTCAACAAACTGCCAATGAACAACCCTGTGCTGAGTATTGGTTGGGCATCCATGCTGGCGCACCTTCACAGGTCATGTTGGGTCAAGGAGCATTTACATCCCTACAAGCGCTGATCAATTCAGACAAGAACAGGTACCTGGGCAAATCAGTAAAGGATCAATTCGGCAATCTGCCATACCTCCTGAAGATCCTTGATGTAAAGGACATGCTGTCGATTCAGGTGCATCCCAACAAACAGGCGGCAGAGGAAGGTTTTGAAAAAGAGAATGCATTGGCGATTCCCCTTACAGCCCCCAACCGCAACTACAAGGACGACAACCACAAACCAGAGATGATGGTGGCCCTCAGTGATTTCTGGTTGTTGCATGGCTTCTCCCCAAACATTGAACAGCACCTTGATGCTTATGGATTCCTGAACGGATTCAAGGAGATATTTCAATCCGAAGGAATCAGAGGTCTTTATCAACAGGTAATGGAGATGCCCCAGGAAGAAATAGATCAATTGATTGCTCCGCACATCAAGGCTATCATGCCATTGTACGAGGCCAATGAATTGCCCAAAACATCTCCTGATTTTTGGGCTGCAAGGGCGGTCCAAACTTTTTGTGGGGACGGACATTATGACCGCGGCATCTTTTCAATCTACTTTTTCAACATCCTCAATTTGAAACCAGGTGAAGGGATCTTTCAAGGCGCCGGATTGCCCCATGCCTATCTTGAAGGACAGAACATTGAGTTGATGTCCAACTCAGACAATGTGTTGAGGGCAGGCTTGACACCCAAGCATGTTGATATTCCTGAACTGTTGGCCAATACAGTCTTTGTTCCAACCATAGCAGAAATTATACCAGGTTCCTTAAACAAAACGGTGCAGCATTATCCTTGTCCGATTGGAGATTTTTCGTTGAGCGCCTTTTTTTTAAGAGCGGGTGAAAAAATGGAATTTACTGTAGACTCACCCAGCATCTTCCTGATGCTCAATGGGGATGTTCAGTGGAAAGGCAATACCAGCACAGTTCTTCAAGGGGCAGCTGCATTTTTTTCTGCACCAGGTGAGAAGCTTGTTGCAGAGGCAAAGGCGGATACCAATCTTTTTTGGGCTGCTGTGCCACAGCATTAATTTACGCTATACACATCATGAGGATAACTGTGTCTGTATTTTCTTTACTAGGAATTTTAAATCACTAATTTTGTTAAAATGGCAAAGATGAAAGTTTCAAAATATACCTTGTTATCCTTCCTGATGTTGATTGTTATTGCGGCAGTATACCGCGCAATTCCAGGACGCCCCTGGGGCTTTGCGCCACAGTTTGCCATGGCCATCTTTGGTGGAGCGGTTATCAAAGACAAGAAACTTGCATTCTTGTTGCCCTTGCTTTCATTGTTGATTTCAGATGTTTTTTATGAGCTGTTGTATATCAACGGCATCTTTGAAATACAAGGTTTTTACTCTGGCATGTGGATCAACTACCTGTTGTTCGCATCACTGACCATAGTTGGGTTCTTCATCAAAAATGATAAGCCCCTTTCCATCGCCAAGGGAGCTGTTGCAGCACCAACCATTTTCTTTTTTGCTTCTAATTTCACGACCTGGTTGGGCAGTGGTGGATACAACAGGCCTAAAACTTTTTCAGGTTTGACCCAGGCTTTCATTGATGGCATTCCATTTTACACCAATAGCCTTGTGGGTACATTTGTTTTTGGCACCGTTCTTTTTGGTGGATTTTACTGGCTGAAGAAATCAGCCTTTAGCAAGCAAATGGCTTAACCCTCGTAACCGGTATCTTCTTCAAGATTTCCTCCGTCTGCTGCAGCAGTAGCCAGTTCATCACAGCGCTGGTTGTATGGGTTTGATGCATGTCCTTTTACCCAAATGAATTTGATGGTATGCTGCCTTGAGAGTTGGTAGTATTTGCGCCAGAGATCACTGTTCTTTTTACCTCCCTTGAAATTGGTGGCCATCCATTTGTCCAGCCATCTTTCCATTACGGCCTGAACTACATATTTGCTATCAGAATAGACTTCGATATTCAATCCTGGCCTCGTCAGAGACTCCAGTGCTGCAATCACAGACATGAGCTCCATCCTGTTGTTGGTGGTATGCTTGTATCCTTTTGAGATTTCCTTGCTTTTCCCTCCCCACATCAAAATGGCACCATAGCCTCCTCTGCCAGGATTTCCCCTGGCAGCACCGTCAGTGTAAATCGTTAGTCCGTTGGCGTTGATCATTTAACAACCGTAACCTTGATGGTATTGGTAGGCAGATGCAGTTCAATCGGTGTGCTGCCTGTGTTGACAACAACCTCGCCCTCACGGATGAAACCTCTTTCTTTGAGGATCTTTATCTGGTCTGAAATGATTTCATCCAGGCTCACTTCTTCGTCATAGTAGAATGCCCTGATTCCCCAGCTGAGGCTCAACTGGTTCACCAATGTTTTTTCTTTGGTGAAGATGTAGAGATTTGATTTTGGACGGAAGCAACTCAACATGAAGGCAGTATAACCGGTCTGCGTCATGCCGATTAGGGCATCTGCATTTGTATTTTGTGAAAGTTTACACGCTGTTAGGCAAACTGCATCACTGATGAAGGTAGGAGAGTGTGGGAGGGGCTTGATGTCCTCGTCTCTGTTGTAACGGTATTCAGATTTCTCTGCTTCGATGATGATTTTGCGCATGGTTTCCACTACAAGGGCAGGGTGCATGCCAGTTGCTGTTTCACCACTGAGCATAACAGCATCGGCACCTTCCAGTACAGCGTTGGCAACGTCTGTGCTTTCGCTCCTGTTAGGCTTTACACGATCGATCATGCTTTCCATCATTTGTGTTGCCACAATAACGGGCTTACCGCGGTGCAAACATTTTCTGATGATTTGTCGTTGGATCAGCGGAACTTTTTCGATGGGTACTTCAACACCCAGGTCTCCACGCGCAACCATGATGCCATCTGATTCAAGAATGATTTCTCTTAAATTGTCCAGGGCCTCTGGCATTTCAATCTTGGCAATGACTTTTAATTTGCTATTGTTCTCTTTCAATATTTTCTTGATGCCAATGATATCATCAGTTTTCCTTACGAAGGAAAGCGCCACCCAGTCAAGGTTTTCCTTGATAATGAAATCCAGGTCAGCCAAATCTTTTTCAGTTAATGCAGGAAGGGAAATTTTTGTATCCGGTAGATTCAGTCCTTTCTTTGATGAAATAATGCCTCCCAGTTTTACCCTGACTTTCACATCGCCATTCGGCAAAATTTCCTCTACCACCACTTCAATCTTTCCATCATCAATCATGATGGTATTGCCAAGGACAACATCCCCTGCAAGATTCGGATAGGAAACATAAATCCTTTCCATGGTCCCAACCATTTTTTCATTGGTGAAAGTCAAGATATCCCCTTTTTTTACATGCAATGCATTG
>JBJOOI010000235.1:0-3704 GCA_046051375.1 Bacteroidota bacterium
GCATCTTCTGCATCGGCATACTCAGGCGAATGTGATTTGACAAGATGGTATGTCCCGTTTTCATCCTTGTACAGCAGGTGCATCAGGTAGTTGACAGTACGTTTCAGCAGTGGATAGATCTTCGTTTTCAGTTCATCCTTGTCTCCGCTGTATTGATAATAACGATAATAATAGAGCATGGTCCAGACCAGGTTTCCGGGTTCAAACTGACCCTTTCGAAGATCGTCTTGGTTCAAAGGGGCGTAGAGGTCAAAAGAACTGATTCTTCCAATGCCTGCGGCATCATTGCGCCATTTTTCAGGGATATTATTGATGAGCGTTTGTTTGTTTTTGTTCAGCAAATCAAACATGGGCTTTGTCAATTCCAGGTGATTGGACGCATATAAAGGTGAGTAAGTGAGCTGTTGGTTGAGGTTCCACCAGATACCGGGCCATGGCGTTTTGGATGTAAACCAGGGACCCATCAGGTCCATCATGGGCTTGTCTTCTCTTGTAGCAGAAGCCAACTTGTACAACTGAAGCCAGTAGTAGGTTTCAACCCTTTTATCGGGAATGGAAACGAAGCTTTTTCTGAAATAGGTATTCCACCAATTTCTGTGTTTGGCCATTACAAGATCGAATGCTTTTGCCTGAAATCGCTTGATGGCAGCAATGGCCTCAGGCCTGGCTTTCCCTGTTTCATCTTCACTGTATCCTACGGCCACATCAATCACGTGCTTCTCTTTGATGGCACCATGTTTCCAAACCGTTGCATATTCACCTTTTGTGAGCAAGGGCTGGTAACAAATACCGTAACCTGCAGAATCCTTCATGACAAAATCAGGATTGGGCTGGTATTTATATGGCTTGGCATCTGCCCTGCCAAAGGAAATGCGGGGGGTAATGCTTTGCTCCGCAACCCACTCGCAAAATATTTTTTCTCCGCCCAGCTCTGATGCTTCAATATGGATGATGTCTTCACCGGATGGTACAACAAAAAATAGCTCGACCCTGCCATTTGTGGTGTTGATATGCCCTTTGGCCATGGCATTGTAGATGTCCAGGTAAATTTGAGCACCCAGAATTTTTCCTTCTGTTCTGATCACCATCTTGCCAATCGGTAATCTCGGACGGGAAACCAGTTGCTGAGTAAACATGCTGTCTGGATAATGCGGACGCTGGTCTGTAACATCGGAACGACCAACGTCAAACCGGATGGCTTTATCCCCCTCACGGTAAGTATTCACACCAAGTTTGCCATTGCCTGCAATGATGCCATCATAATAATCCGTTCCCAGGCTGTCCCAGTAGAGCCGGGTATTCTTCATGTAATTGCTCCATTCGGTAGTATCAATGGGCTGCGCTGTTGCAGCAATCGCCATGATTGAAAGCAGGGAGGAAAAAAGAAATTTCATGTTGCCAAGTTATTAAAAAACAACGAGGGAAAGCATTGCTGCCATCCCTCGTTGCTGTTTTGAATGTTGGAGTTTTGAAAGGCGGCTATTCCTTTACCGTTGTGGTGATGGAAGGTGCCGCTTTTTCCCACTCGCTTCTGTTGAGTTTTTTTACTGTAGGTGCAATCTCATCTCCATTGTCTCCGTTGTACAACCTTCCGTTTTTCATCACGAATTTGATGGTATTGGTGTTGCGGATGTTGTCCAGTGGATTCTTGTCAAGGATGATCAGGTCTGCAAGCTTCCCAGCTTCAATGCTGCCCAGGTCCTTGTCAAGGCCCAATGCCTCAGCACCCTGAATAGTGGACACTTTGAGGGCATCAATGGTTCTCATGCCACCACTTTGCATGGCCCAAACTTCCCAATGGAAACCAAGGCCTTGCAACTGGCCATGGGAGCCGATGCCGGCGATTCCACCCTTTTCAACAATAGACTTCATGCTCTGGGCATGTTTCTGGAACACATGTTCTTCAGGGAGGAACCAGGTTGCACGGCGCCTTGATTTGGCAGCCAGCTCTTCGTAGGGGGTAAAGAATTGGAGCTTTTTATTGCTATAGGGATTGTCCGTTTCATAATAATAGTTCTCTGCCCATGGCCCTCCATAAGACACGAGCAAGGTAGGCGTTACAGCCATTTTTGCATCGGCCACCACCTTCGTTACATCCTTGTACAAAGGAAAGATCGGAATAGAATGTTCATGCCCTGGATAACCATCCAAAAGGTTGGTCATGTTCAATTTAAAATCCAATCCACCTTCAGTGGTGGGCATGAGTTTCTGGTTCTTGGATGCATTGATGATCCACTGCCTGGCCTGCCTGTTGCCAGTGAGGTACATTTTGATGTACTGGGTGTTATAGTATTTACTGTATTGCTTGAGCACATTCTCTGCTTGCGTGGAGTCCTTGATGTTGTAAGCCCAATACCCTACGCCAGGACCGGTTGAGTAAACACGGGGACCCACCATCTGACCGGCTTCCACCATGTCGGCATAGGTCAGTACATCTGTGGTAGCTGTCTGTGGATCACGGGTGGTGGTAACTCCATAGGCAAGATTGGCTGCATAGATCCAGACCTGGTTCTTGTGGATTCCCCAGCTGGGCCACATGTGTGAGTGAACGTCCACAAAACCCGGAATCACTGTTTTGCCGGCAACATCAATCACCTTGGCGCCTTTTGGTGCTGCAATGTTTTTGGCGACAGATTTGATGCGGTTGTTCACGATCAATACATCCCCTTTGGCAATCACCTCATCCCCTTTCATGGTGATGATGCGCGCGCCTTTGAGCAAGATGGTTGCTTCGGGATTGTCTTTCTTGAAGTAGACTTTCACCCAGGTTTCTTCAGGCGTATATTTTGGATCTTCTTTTTTCACAGTAGACTTCTTCGATGTATCTGCTGCTGATTTCTTGGCCGTGTCGGTGAGGGCCTTGAGATCAGCCAATTTCTTGGCAGCCTTCAGGCTGTCATCCAGGTTATCGGATTGTATGAGATCGTATACAAAATGGGCTGCTCCCAAGCTGTAATGAATCTTTTTTCCATTGGCAGACCAGGCTGGAAATTCACCACCGATCTCTGTGAGTTTCTTGCTTGGGAATTCAGCACTGCTGGCATCTGCAACGGAAATGGAAATCGTTTTCCCAGTTGAGGGAATGGTGACAGCATAGATATTGTTGTTGACCTTGGCTATGGCTTTTTCGCCTTTGGGCGAAAGCCAGATTTCGCTGGCAGGGGATGCAGGATTGTTTTCCCTGGCGTCTTCTGTTGTCAATTCCTGCGGAACAATACAGGGATCTACCTCCGGTTTGCCCTTGTACATGGCGATGGAACCATAGGTGGTGATGCCGCTGATCTTGGCATGTACTTTTTGATCTGTGCCATCCCATTTGATGGAAATCAGGCTGCCGCCGGCATTCATGTAAATGCGTTCATCATTGACGGAGAAATGAGGATTGTACCGTCCATTGGCCTTGTCAATTACATTTTCAGTTCCGCCTGCAGCATTCATCCAGCAAAGCAGGTCTTCTGCATCATCATACCCTGGATCAAATGCATCCCTGAATTTTTGGTTTGGTGCATGCACGTATACAATCCTGTCGCCAGACAAAGTATAGCGGGGTGACGAATAAAGACCGGGAACAGTAGTCAGTGTTTTTGTATTTCCTCCATTCGCATCCACTGAAACAATGTTGCCGCCATTGGGGGCCCAGGTACTGAAAACAATTTTTTTACCATCAGGGCTCCATGAAGGCTGGGCTTCTGTGAAATCATTGG
>JBJOOI010000236.1:0-3684 GCA_046051375.1 Bacteroidota bacterium
CAAATGTGCCAGTGATGAGGAAAGGTGTCCTGTCTGAACCGGTCCGTTTTGGATGCTCATGTCTCTTGCGCGGATGGCATCGAACCAGTTCTGGAAATGTAGGCCCAGTTCACCGCCTTCAGAGCGGCTTGGTCCCTTCTCCCTTTTTTCGCCAAGGTAGGTTTCGTAGGTATTGTATCCCTTGACCACCATATAGCCTTTTTCACCATAGAATATATTGCCCACACCTGCACCATCTTCAAGGTTGGTATTCCAGTGACGGACTTCAAACTGAATGATCTTTTTTTGCTTGGGATAATGGTAGATGGATGTCTGCACTTCAGGCACTTCCTTGCAATCGTCCCAGAGGAATTTTCCACCCATGGAAGTGATGCGCTCCGGAAGCTGGTCTACGCCCAATCCCCACATGCAGAGATCGGTTTCGTGAATACCCTGGTTGCCCACATCGCCATTGCCATAGTTCCAATGCCAATGCCAATTGTAGTGAACGAGGTTTTTGCTGAAAGGACGCATCGGTGCAGGTCCGCACCAGAGGTCATAGTTCAATCCCGCAGGAATCGGAGAGATGCCTTTGTTGCCAATGTCTGGCCTTCTGCGGTACACCAATCCGCGAGACATGTATACTCTACCGATCAGCCCCTCTTCAAGGTGCTTGACCGCTTCGCGGATGGCCACAGAGCTGCGCAACTGCACACCGTGTTGTACAATGCGGTTGTATTTGTAGGCCGCTTCGATCATCTTCTTGCCCTCGTGAATATTGTGCGTGGCGGGCTTCTCCACGTAAACGTCTTTCCCCGCCTGGCAGGCCCAGATGGTTTGCAGTGCATGCCAATGGTTGGGTGTGGCCAGGGTAACGGCATCAATATTTTTGTCTTCGTAAATTTTCCTGAAGTCCTGCTCTATCGCCACTTTCTTGCCGTACTTCTTTTCAAAATCTGCGGCGGCAACCTTTAAAAGGTTCATGTCCGGATCGCAGAGTGCAACCACTTCAACATTTGATTTTGATGCCAGGTCCATGATCTCTTCAACATGGGTTTTGCCCCTGCCATTGATACCCAACACCGCAATGCGGATGCGGTCATTGGCCCCGATGATGCGGGAGCTACTGGATGCCGAGCTTGTTGTTTCGGCCATTGCGAATGCGGATGGGGCAATGGCAGCGACTGCAGCCTTGCCTGCGGCAGACCTGATAAAAGATCTCCTTGAGTTGTTGGATGATTGTTGCATTTCTAAATTTAAGACAAAAACCAATTGATTGTCTTTTTTCAAATTATCTTGAATTGCGTAAATTCATTCCATGAAAAAATTACTTGCCTCTTTTTTACTGTTGACGGTCATTGTTTCAACTCAGGCACAAGACCCTAAATTGAAAAAAATATTCAACGGAAAAAACCTGAAAGGCTGGGTAGAGCCCGCCAACAATGTATGGTGGACCGTAAACGATGGAGTACTTTTTGTTAAGAGCACTGCTGAAAAAAAGGGCAGCATTTTGTGGACAGAAAGCAAGTATGAAAACTTCATCATCCAGGCTGATTTCCTGATGGGTGACGGTACCGTTGATTCCGGAATTTTCCTCCGATCAGAACATGATCAAATCCAGATCGGGATTTCCGGATCATTGAAAAGGGATCTTACTGCATCTCCCTATATTCCAAAAAAAGGATATCCTGTAGAAGCCAAGGTGAAAGATATCCTGAAGCTGAAAGACTGGAATACCATGAAGGTAAAAGTTGTAGGAAGCACCTATACAGTTTGGTTGAATGGTGCCGAAGTGATGACCTATACATCAGAGAACATGCCTGCATCCGGACCCGTTGGTTTTCAGTTGCATCCGGGCAATGAAATGTCTTGCAGTTTTAAAAACATCAGGTTGGCTGCTCTCTAGTCCTCCTATCAATCCCGAAAATTATTTTCCTTCAATTGCAGCTTGCCAATCCTTGTAATTGAGTGTAACGGACTGGTTGCTCAAATCGGGTGTATAGATTTTTTTGTCAAAGACCAGTGCCTCCACTTCAGCCATGTTTGTGTAGATTCCATTGCCAATTCCTGCGAGCAACGCTGCGCCAAGTGCTGATACATCCTGAATGTGCATCGTTTCTACATTTCTTTCCAGCAAGTCTGCAGTGAATTGAAGCACAAAAGCATTGGATGCAATCCCTCCGTCTGCCTTCAATCCTTCCAATCTTGTTCCAGCATCAGACTCCATGGCTGCAATCACATCCTTGATTTGATAGGCGATGGATTCCAAAGCTGCCCGCACGATATGTTCTTTTGTTGAGCCAAAGGTCAGCCCAAGCAATGAAGCTTTTCTTTGCATTTGCCAATGGGGGGATCCCAATCCACTGAAAGCAGGAACAAGGTATACCCCTCCGTTGCTGTCAACAGCCCTGGCCATGGCCTCTGTTTCCTTGCTGTCTTTGAAAAGCTGCAAGGTGTTTTTCAGCCACTCAATCGTTGATCCACAAGAAACAATGACCCCTTCCAGGGCATAGTCGATCCTGCCGGGAATGCTCCAGCAAATTGTTGAAACCATTCCATTGGCGGAAGCAAGTGCCTGATGGCCGATGTTCATCATGATGCTACAGCCGGTGCCCATTGTGGCTTTCGCGGATCCTTTTTTGAAACATCCTTCTCCAAATGAGGCAGCATGAGAGTCTCCAACCATGCTGCTGATGGGAATCGCCTTGGGCAACAATCCGTTGAGTGTGGTGGAGCCAAAATGACTGGCAGAAGTTTGTATGACTGGCAATATGATTCCCTTGAGTCCAAAAGCATCAATCAGTTCTTCATCCCAGCAGAGGTCCTTGAGGTTAAACAGCAGTGTTCTTGATGAATTGGAATGGTCTGTTGCGTGAACTGCTCCATTGGTCATTCTGTACAACAACCAACTGTCTACTGTTCCAAAAAAAGCATTGTTGTTCTTTATGGCACTGGCAACTTCATCGTTGTTTTGATTGAGCCACATCAATTTTGTTGCAGAAAAATAGGGGTCAATCAGCAGGCCGGTTCTGGTGCTCACCATTTCCGCCATGCCCTTTTCCTTCAGGTCATTGCATACCGCTACTGATCTTTTGCATTGCCACACGATGGCAGGATGCAGTGGTTTGCCGTTCTTGTCCCATACAATGAAGGTTTCCCGCTGGTTGGAAATGCCAATTGTTGCAATGCATGCAATGTCATGACCATTGACAGCATGTTCATTAAGGCAAAGCGCAACGGCTTCAAGCATGTTTTCATAGATTCCTTCTGCATCTTGTTCTACGAAACCGTTGGAATGATAGGACGTATGCAATGCTGCCAAACCTTTTGACAGCAGCCTTCCATTTTCATCAAAGATGATGGCTTTTGTGGAGCTTGTTCCCTGGTCAATGGCCAGGATATGTTGTTGTTTTCTCAATCCTTGTTTTTTTGGTTTCTTCTGTCAATGATCACAGCGAGCAGAATGACTGCGCCTTTTACAACTTGCTGCCAGAATGGGGAAACGTTCAACAGCACAAGACCATTGTTCAATACGCCAATGATTACGGCACCAATTACTGTCCCCCAAACAGTTCCCCGGCCTCCATTCAGGGAAGTACCGCCAATGACTACTGCAGCGATGGCATCCAACTCATAACTTGTTCCTGCATTGGGCTGTGCGGAATCCAGTCTTGCGGTAACAATCAATCCGCCCAGAGCAGCCAA
>JBJOOI010000237.1:0-3863 GCA_046051375.1 Bacteroidota bacterium
CTTGAGAATAGATAAACTACTAAAACAATAAGAAATATTGTTTTCCAATGGGTTTTTACCAAGACTTTTAAGTCATTTAAGAACTGATTCATATCTGTGATTTTAAGTGTGAAATTAAATTCGTATGGTTTTATTTCAGATTTTGGAGATAACTCAGAGAAATCCGCGTTCAGCACTCTACCAAGAGAATTCAAAGAGTGAAGGCTTGGTTTTACTTCTCCATTCTCAATCCTTTGAATTGTTCTCAGTGTTACTCCTGCTTCATCTGCAAGCTGCTGCTGAGTAAGACCTTGTTTGATTCTGAAATCCTTAATCGATACCATATTACAGATACAAATTTGACTATGAATTTATTATGAAAAAAAGACATCCTTACGTCATCTATGCGTCAGCCTGTCGAAATTCGTTTAGAAGAGCAGAATGTCGCCTTTTTTCGCGCGCACAACTATAGCCTACAATAATTTTAACTAAAATATTTTAAAAATTCCGCCTTGTAATTTAATTCCCAATCAAATCCCTGATCACCACTGAAGCTGCCGTTGCGCCAAATACTGCGGGCAAATATGAAATGGTTCCATAGGCAGACTTCTTGAAATTCTTGCCATCGGTGAGCATAAGGCTTTCCTTGATGGGGTCTTCGGGAGAGAAAACGACTTTGATGCCTTTCCTGATGCCATGGTTTTTCAGGTTCTTCCTGATCTGCTGGGCAAAGGGACAATTATAGGTTTTGGAGATGTCAACCACCTGAAGCCTTGTTGGATCCAGCTTTGCGCCGGCGCCCATGCTGCTGACCACCTTTACTTTTTTTTCAAATGCCAGCCTCAAAAAAGTAATCTTGGGCGTGATGCTATCAATCGCATCAATCACATAATCGGGTTGCAAAGACAATTGCTCTTCCACCATTTCAGGATTGACAAAGGACTTCACCACATTCAACTCAATTTCAGGGTTGATGGCCCTCAGCCTTTCCTCCATGATCAGGGCTTTTGAAACACCATGGTTGGTGGCGAGTGCAGGCAATTGCCTGTTCCTGTTGGTTGGATCCACCACATCTCCATCAATGATGGTCATCTTGCCGATACCACTCCTGGCGATGAATTCAGCAGCGAAGGACCCAACGCCACCCAATCCGACCACCATCACGTGTTGCGTTGTCAGGTGCCTGAGTTTTTCTTCGCCAATCAGCAGTTCGGTTCTTGAGAGCCAGGATGTATCCATGTGGGTTGTGAGTTAGGGGTTTATAGCAAAAGTATATATAGCTTGTCAAAATTTTCCTAAATTGTATAGATATTGATAGGCCCAAAAACCCACCACATGAACCGTCGTTCCTTCCTCCAATCTTCTGCCATTTTCAGTGCAGGTGCCTTTTTTTCAAATGACATCCTCGCCTTCGCTTCACAGCCCAATTCAAAATTTGGCGGCGTGCAGGTGGGTGTGATCACTTATTCCTTCAGAAGCATGCCCGGCAGTGCTGAACAAATCCTGCAATATTGCCTGCAGAGCGGGGTCAGTGCCATTGAGTTGATGGGGGATGCAGCGGAAGCGTTTGCCGGCTGCCCAACCAATATAAGTGACAAAAAACTGCGCAGTGAAAAAATGCGGGAATGGCGCGAGTCCGTTTCAATGGACAAGTTTGTTGAACTGAGAAAAATGTTCAAGAAAGCCGGGGTAAGCATCTATGCCTTCAAGCCTGATGCCCTGGGCATGAACAACTCTGATGGAGAAATTGAATATGCACTGAAAGCCGCTAAGGCCCTGGGTGCCAAATCCGTTACACTGGAACTGACCAAACCCGAACATTCAAAACGCCTGGGTGATCTTGCCGCCAAGCACAAGGTATACATTGGCTACCATAACCATACCCAAGGCCATGACACAGCCTGGGATGAAGCCCTAGCGCAGTCTCCCTACAATTCCATCAACCTTGATTTTGGACATTATATCGCCGCAGGCGGAAAGAATACCAAGGAATCTTTGCTGGCCTTCATTGAAGCAAAGCACGATAGGATTACCAGCATGCACATGAAAGACAGGGCCAGTAAAGAAAAGGGAGCCGCCAACATGCCCTGGGGACAAGGCGATACACCCATCAAAGACGTGCTCTTGTTGATGAAAAACAAACAATACAAGTTTCCTGCATCCATTGAGGTAGAATATGCCATTCCAGCAGGATCTGATGCAGTTAAAGAAGTTGCAAAATGTGTTGAATATGCAAAGGGGATTCTCAGCTGAGAACCCCCTTTTATTGAATCAAAACTGATCAATTAATTTACTTTACCGGCATCAGGCGGAACACGTTTCCAGGATTCTCAACACTTACGTAAAGGTATCCGTCGCGACCCATTTCGATGTTGCGGAGTCGTCCAATGTTGAGCAATATTTTTTCCTCACCCACCACCTTGTTGTCTTTCATGATACATCGGTTCAGGTAAGCGAAACGCAGTGAACCAACCATCAGGCTTCCTTTCCAGGCAGGATATTTATCACCAGTAACAAAAGCCAATCCACTCGGAGCAATGGAAGGAATCCAATAAGTTACAGGCTGTTGCATGCCTTCTTTTTTGCTGATTGGGGTGATGGGCTTCCCATCGTAGTTGATGCCATAAGAAATGACAGGCCAGCCATAGTTGGTTCCAGCCTTGATAATGTTCAACTCATCGCCGCCACGAGGACCATGTTCATTTTCCCAGATCAGACCAGTAACAGGATCCATGGCCATTCCCTGAGGATTCCTGTTGCCATAGGTATAGATGGAAGCAATGGCTTTCTCTTTGCCTACAAAAGGATTGTCAGCAGGAATGGATCCATCATCCTTGATCCTGTGGATCTTTCCGGGTGCAGTGGTGATATCCTGCGGGTATATTTTTTCCTGGCCACGCTCTCCCATGGAAATAAACAGGAATCCCTTCTTGTCAAATACCAACCTTGAGCCATAGTGATGCCTGGTAGTGGTATAGGGATATCCTTCAAAAACTTCCTGCTGTTCGACAAACTCACCATCTTTTATTTTTCCACGAACCACTGCAGTGGTAGCCAGTTTTTTGCCATCAACCATTTTGGGCTTGGAATAAGAAATGTAGACCCAGCCATTCTCTGCGTATTTCGGGTGAATGGCCACATCCAACATACCGCCCTGACCTTCTGCGAGCACTTCAGGAGTTCCTTTGATGGCAGTCTTGTTCTTCTTGTTGTCAACATGGTACAGGGTTCCACTTTTATCTGTAACCAAAAAATTGAGATCAGGCAATTGGGCCAATCCCCAGGCACTGTTCAATCCTGTTGCAACAGTATCGAGCAATACCGTCATGCCATTTGATTTGAAAATGGCAGGGCCTTCAATTTTCTTCTTGTCCTTTGTAAAACTGTATTGTTCAACTGTTTTCAGGCTTTCAACGATAAGATCTGCCAGGGCCTCAATGTCTTTGGCAGGAATAATCTCATTCCAGGTGGGCATGCCAAAATCAGCATAACCGTTGGTGATGCTCTTGATCAGGTCTTCTTTTTTGTTGCCATGCTTCCATTTTCTGTCAACAAAGGCCTCTACTTTTTCGCCATGACAAGAAGCGCATTTCTCGGTATAAATTTTCTCAGGATCAGCCGTTACCAGTGGGGCTTTCTCAATTTTTTTAAACTGCAGGAATGCCAAAGACAGCACCATGGCAACCAGCATTTCGCCCTCCAAAAGATTTGATTGCAGAAATACTGGGTAGAAATATTCAAGACCGATGGAAAAAAAAGGCCCCGCTCCAAAAGAAGCAGGGCGTTATTGCTTATGAGAAAAAACTAAGCTTATTAGTCAATTTTATCCAATGGTGCGATGTTTTTTTCAGCGCCTGAATAACCAACATTCTGGTTCAAAACAG
>JBJOOI010000238.1:0-3663 GCA_046051375.1 Bacteroidota bacterium
CTTTCAAGGTGCCAGATCTTTGATTTCAAACGCATCACTCCTGCTGATATCGCTGCCCATTTGGATGAAATTGCCTTAAAGGAAAACATCAAAGCTGAGCCTACAGCCCTTCATGTCATAGCACAAAAAAGCGATGGGTGCATGCGCGATGCCTTGAGCATCCTGGACAAAATTGTAAGTTTCACCAACGCCAATCTTACCTATAGCAATACCCTCGAGCACCTCAATTTGCTTGACGAAGATTATTTCTTCAAGTTGCTGGACCTCCTGGACAGTGAAGACCTTCCTGGGGTCTTGACCATCTATGACGAGATTGATAAAAAAGGATTCGATGGGGACATGGTACTGAACAACCTTTCAGAGTTTTTCAGGAATCTCCTGGTCAGCCGCGACCCAAGATCCATCAATCTTTTACAAGTGGTGGAAGGATTCCGGAACCGTTATATTGCTGCCGCTGCATCCATCTCACCGGCCTATATGATTGGCGCCCTCAATATCCTCAATGAAGCTGAGATAGGATTCAAACAGGCCAGGAACAAGAAACTACATGTGGAGTTCCACCTGATCAAATTGACCCACCTCAAACAGGCCGTCACCTTTGTGGAAGATGGAACCGCATTAAAAAAAAAACGGGTTGATGAAATAAAACCGGTTGCGTTCAGGCAGATTACTTTCGCTCCGCAAAAAACAAAACCTTCTGCAAAGCTGGTCATTGAAAATCCAGTCCCGACGGTACAGGCGAAGCAACCCCAGCCTGTTTCAGCCCCACCAATAGAAAAACCATTGGCAGGGCCCCTACCCATTTCACCCCCATCACAAGCAACTGCTGAGACCGTTTCAGGCGGATTGGGTTCACTGAAAAAAATAAGGGAACAGATCCAAAACAGAAAACAGGAGCAAGCCCCCGCGTTAACACTGAATGAAGCACTGCTCACGGATGCCTGGAATGGTTATTTGCAAAAACTGCAGGAAAATAACCAGGTTACCAGCCTGAGCAACCTGAAAATGGCCACCGTAAACATCATTGATGAACTGGTTTTTGAAATTACCGCAGATACCAGGATTCAGCAGCAATTCATAGAAAGTGAAAAGGTTGGTCTTCTGATTCATGTTCAAGACTTTTTCAACAACCCCAAGGTTCAGTTTTTGGTCCAACTCAATCCATCAGCGGATATCGAGGAAGTTGTGAAGGATCAGCCCTTGTCCCTGAGGGAGCAGTATTTCAGGATGATTGAACGCTATCCCATCATCAAGGAAATGAGAGACCAGCTCAATCTGGACCTTGATTACTGAAATCCACGGCAAATCTTTGTAAACAGACGTACGGATTTCCTCATTTTGCCGTAATTTCGACCTTCAAAATCATTCATTCACCTTAATATAAACAGGGATATGGCCGAAGTGATCAGGATGCCTCTCCTCAGCGACACAATGACCGAGGGTAAAATCGTTAAATGGAACAAGAACGTAGGCGATACGGTCAAAAGTGATGATGTACTGGCAGATGTGGAAACAGACAAGGCCACCATGGAAGTGGTGGGTTACGCAGATGGAACCTTGCTCTATGTTGGCATAAAGGAAGGCGAAGCCGCCAAAATCAATGAAATCATTGCCATTGTAGGCAAGCCCGGAGAAGACATCCAAGGCTATCTTGCAGCAGAAACTGGTGCTTCAACACCTGCACCTGCTCAGGCTGCCCCAACAGCAACGCCAACTGCCCCTGTCAGCCAAGCACCTGTGGTCACTCCTGAACAATTGGGTGTTACGGTGATCAGAATGCCTTTGCTGAGTGATACCATGACCTCTGGCAAAATCGTTCAATGGAATAAAAAAGTAGGAGACACTGTTAAAAGTGACGATAATCTCGCCGATGTTGAAACAGACAAGGCAACCATGGAAGTCGTTGGTTATGCTGATGGCACCTTGTTGCACATTGGTGTTCCTGATGGTGAATCAGCCAAAATCAATGACGTCATCGCTATCATCGGCAAAGCCGGAACAGATATCACAGGATTGCTTGCCTCCCTCAACTCAAATGGAACTGCTCCTGCTGCTCCAGCCGCATCAGCTCAAGCTCCAGCACCTGCGGCAGTTGCTCCAACCGCCCCGGCAGCAGTAGCTTCGAATGACAATACAGACGGAAGGTTAAAAGCTTCTCCACTCGCCAAAATACTTGCCAAAGACAAAGGCATTGACCTCTCCAAAATTGTTGGATCGGGAGATGGCGGAAGAATCATCAAAAAGGATGTGGATGACTTCAAGGCGGCTCCAGTGGCAGCACAGCCCGCAGCAGCACCTGCAGCAGCGAAAATATTGGTTTCTGGCCAAGAAGGTTATACCGATACACAGCTCACTTCCATGCGCAAAACGATTGCAAGGAGACTGGGGGAAAGCATGTTTACTGCCCCTCATTTCTACCTGACCATGGAAATCTGCATGGACAATGCCATCAAGGCCCGTGCACAAATGAATGAAGTAAGCCCAACCAAGATTTCTTTCCAGGACATGCTGATCAAAGCATCTGCGCTGGCACTCAAGAAACATCCAGCAGTAAACAGCAGCTGGATGGGAGATTTCATCAGAACTTACGACCATGTGCACATTGGTTCTGCCATTGCCCTTCCAGAAGGACTGATTGTTCCAGTACTAAGGTTTGCAGACCAAAAAAGTCTTTCCCAAATTGCTTTGGAATCCAAGGAATTATACGACAAGGCAAGGAACAAAAAAATTCAACCACAGGATTTCACAGGAAATACATTTACCATTTCCAATTTGGGGATGATGGACATTGACGAATTCACGGCCATCATCAACCCACCAGACAGTTGTATTCTTGCCGTTGGCAAGATCAAAGAAGTGGTGATCAGGAAAGGTGAAGGCTTTACGACCACGCAGATGATGAAGGTGACCCTGAGCTGTGACCACAGAAGTGTTGACGGCGCAGTGGGCGCAGGCTTCCTGCAAACCCTTAAAAAATACATGGAGAACCCAGTAGTGATGCTGGTTTGACCGATATTTTATACTTAAAGCCGGTTTCAAACCGGCTTTTTTTATGTTACCAACGTTATGCCAAATAAAAAAACCCTTGTCATCGGCGCCTCAACCAATCCTGCACAGTACAGCCATCTTGCTGTAAAGAAATTGTTTGCCGCAGGCCATGGAGTGGAAGCCGTTGGCAGGGAGGAATTCAACATTGAAACCATTTCCGTAGGCACAACAATGTCCCCATTTGAAGGCATAGATACCGTTACAATCTACCTTAACGCAGAAAGGCAAAAAGCCTATCAGGAATACATTCTTTCGCTCGAACCCAAACGCATCATCTTCAATCCCGGTGCTGAGAATCCCAGTTTTTTAAACCTGGCAACAGAGAAGGGAATTGATGCTATAGAGGCCTGCACCTTGGTCATGCTCTCCGCAGGCAGTTTTTAAAATCTTCACATAGCGGCACCCCATTCTTTTTCCCTTATCAGGATTAAGTGCATTTGCGTAATTACTGCAAAATTAAACTCATGCAGGCTAAGTACTAATACTCAATCTGAATGAATAAATACTATTCGCATAATATTCTGCTAACAGCCGCCGTTACTTTGATATTCCAATTAAATCCATTTTATGAAAAAGCTATTTGTAACCCTCACATTCACGTTCGTCTTTACGACA
>JBJOOI010000239.1:0-3662 GCA_046051375.1 Bacteroidota bacterium
CTTCCTTCATCGTTGGCGATAACAACTGGTTCGTTACCTTCCATTACGGAAACGCAACTGTTGGTCGTTCCTAGGTCAATTCCAATGATTTTTGCCATATTTAAGATTTTAGATAAACATAATCTGCAAGAGATATGCCGTTGATCAAATCAGGAAATCTTGTCAGTTTCCCATTCAAAAGGATGACAAACTGAACATTATGTCTGTTTTTTGGAATCAAAATGGCATAAAAAAGAAGAAAACTGATCGCAATCAGCTTTTTTGGAGGATATGACGAATGATCAAATCGGCATGGTGGCGGGAGTTTTCAATGAACCATTTGTTGGTTTTGAGGCCGCCACAAATCACACCAGCCAAATAAATACCTTCAATATTGGTCTTCATGGTCTCTGGATCGTGCACTGGTGTCTGATAAATATCGGTTCCTGAGGCAATGCCAATCGAAGCCAAAAAATTAAAATCAGGGAGATAACCTGTCATGGCAAGCACAAAATCATTGGGGATGGTTTCAATACCATTGGCCGTTAAGATATCAATTTCGTTTTCCCTGATTGCAGCGATTGAGGCATTGTAAAAGGCCTTGATTGAGCCTTCGCTGATCCTGTTTTCGATGTCTGGCCGAATCCAATATTTCACAGATTCCCTGATTTGTTCATCCCGAATGACCATGGTCACTTCTGCGCCCTTTCTCCATGTTTCCATGGCAACATCCACTGCAGAATTGGCAGCTCCCACCACAACAATCTTCTGGCCGTAATAAACATGGGGTTCCTTGTAATAATGGTGCACCTTGGGCAAATCTTCTCCTGGAACATGCATGAGGTTGGGGATATCATAGAAGCCAGTTGCAATGATGATATTCTTGGCTTGATAAAGGGATTTGGATGTTTTTATGGAAAATATCTTTGATGATGGCGTAACAGATTCCACAGCTTCGTACAATGCCAGCTTCAGTTTCCAATGCATGGACACCCTTCTGTAATATTCCAGGGCTTCTGATCTGGTGGGCTTGGGGTTGTGAGAAACAAAGGGAACATTGCCTATTTCCAACTTATCGGCAGTTGAAAAAAAGGTCATGTTGAGTGGATAGTTGTAAAGGGAATTAACAAGGGGGCCTTTATCAACAATCAAATAAGATAAACCATTTTCTGCACAGGCAATGCCACAGGCCAATCCTATGGGACCTGCACCAATGATCAGGACATCAAGCGTTGGTGCATCATTCATCATGTTGATGACTTGGATGATTTAAAACTGAAATGTCTTTGAGACATATAGCTAAATGCAATGACAAAAAAAGTGGTGATGAGTTTTGAAACAGTGGGATAAAGGTGAAAATGTTCGACCAAAAGTTTTAGGAAAAAATAATTAAGAAACAGGCTGACACTCACTGTTAACAGGTACCTGAAAAATTGAACCCTCCCCTTCAGCGGTGAAGCAGTAAATACAATGAACCGCATCAAAAAAAATCCGGTGGGGAAGCTCACAAG
The DNA here is from genome assembly GCA_046051375.1 of Bacteroidota bacterium. GTDB lineage: Bacteria > Bacteroidota > Bacteroidia > Chitinophagales > Chitinophagaceae > Pollutibacter. The sequence goes on from JBJOOI010000239.1 coordinate 1,491, forward strand.
AAATGCCATGAGAAAAGCGGCAATATGTGGGCTGATCACTACGTATGAAAGAACCAGATTCTGCTTGTCCAGAATAAAATTATAGCTGATGAAAAAAAGAAAAATGTCAAAAACAGTATTTACGCCGCCACAAACTGCATACCGGTATGTGGTCTGATCAAAAAATCTTTTGAAAAGAGGATAAAAAAAATCAAGTGTATTTTCAATCAATGATTTCAAATAAAAAATGGTTGAATAGGTTAAAATTTACGAATGTAAGTGGCATGCTTTTTGGAATACGTGGCACCCACTGCTTCGTGCAAAGCAAGCATTTTTGAATTGAAATCACCCACCCAGGACAATTCAAGTTCTTCATAATGTTTCAAGGGCCTGGTGTATTCCTGCAGCTTCATGAAAAGACAGGATTCAAGTCCCATGTTGCGGTATTGTTCTTTTGTACCCATAATCACGGCACGCATTCTCTTGTGTTTGACAGTAAACTTGTTCCAAAGAAATTTAAGCTTACCTATCAAATCCAACCTGCCATTCAGCCCCCTGATCAGTTCATTTGTGTCTGGAAGAATCATGACAAAAGCAACTGGTTCATCCTTGGCAGTGTAGGCGAACCAAATGAGGTTGGGGTCCATCACAGGTTTGATTTTGTTAATGGTCTCCTCAATAGTGGCATCCGTTACACTAGTAAAATTTTCAAAATCCTTCCAGGCATCGTTGTAAATCTCCTTAAAATCCCTTGAATACCTGGGTATATCAGCAGTATCAAGGTGACGAAAAATATACCCATTTCTTTTGGCTACCCAGCTGGAAATTTTAGCCACTTTTTCTGGCAAGCCTTTTCGAACATCAATTTTATTGGATATTTGCTCGTATTTGATGGTGAAGCCGTAAGATTCAAACAAGGCTTTGTAATACGGAGGATTATAATTCATCCCATAAAAAGGACTGGTAAACCCGTCAACAAGAAGCCCCCACCACATGTCATTTTCACCAAAATTGATGGGACCATTCATGGCCTTCATGCCATGGGATTCAAGCCATGTCTTTGCCTGATCAAAAAGCATATGGGCGGCTTTCTGATCATCAATGCACTCAAAAAAACCACATCCGCCAGTAGGTTTTTCCTCATTATACGCTTTTTTCTCATTGATGAAGGCGGCAATTCTGCCAATGGTATGGTTGTTTTCATCAACAAGAATCCACCTGTTGCACTTGCCAAAACTGAAAAAATTATTTTTTTGAGGATCAAATACTGACTCGATGTCATTCATCAATGGACATACCCATTGGGCATCATTCCTATAAATGGAAAATGGGAGGTCAAGGAATTGTCGAACTACATGCTTACCAGTTACTTCAATTGTTTGCATTCTTTCTTCTAAACAGCAAAATTACCAAAAAGGCAGGAAAGCTGATGAATCAGCCGAGAATTAACGGTTTTTAAGGATGCTAAACCTATCTGGATAGTCTGAAATGATGCCATCTACGCCCAATGCTGCCATTTTTTCAATGTCTTTTTCTTCATTGACCGTCCAGGCGATCACTTTTATATTGAGTTTCCCGCAGGCTTCGATAAATGACTCGTCAATCAGTGTATAAACCGGACTAAACATGTCGGGACGAAAACCAAGATCATCCACCAATTGCTCTGGTGTTTTTTTATTGGATCCACCAAACAAATAGGATGTTTTGATGGACGGAAAGGATTGGTGCAAAACCTGTAAGGTTCTTTTATCAAATGACTGGATGATGGTTCTTTTTGAAATTTTTTCTTTAGTGACAACATCCATCAAGAGGCTCACAAAAGCTTCAGGGTTGGGGTGAGAAATCCCATCTGTCGAAGGTGCACATTTTGTCTCAATGTTATAGTTGAGTGGTTTAAGTTTTTTGGCTTTTGTATACTCTTCTACTGCAGCAATCAGCTCACTGAGCAAAGGCTTGATGGCTGGCATCTTTTTCTGCAAAGGAAAATTGGGATGAAACTTCATACCAACATCCCATTTTGACACCTCCTCATAGGTCATCGCATAAATATTAAAAGACTTGTCTTTGGGCGATGAGAACTGCTGACCTGATGGCGGAGTTGCAATTTCAGGATTCATGAAGGGTTCATGGGAAAGGATCACCTTGTTATCCTTGGTAATGACAACATCCATTTCTAGCGTGGTAACCCCCAGG
>JBJOOI010000240.1:0-3648 GCA_046051375.1 Bacteroidota bacterium
GGTTCAGTACATTGATGCACATGACGATTCCTACATAGAAAAGATCAAGGGGAATGTTGCTGGTTTGGTCATAGGGGATAGGGCCCTGAGCATGAGGCAGAGGTTCAATTTCATTTACGATCTTGGCTTGGGTTGGAAAGAAATGACAGGGTTGCCTTTTGTTTTTGCAGTATGGGTCGCTGCATCAACACTGCAGCCTCATATTGTTGATCAATTTTCAGATGCATTTCAATTGGGAATCGATCAAATTCCAGTGATAGTTCACCAGAATCCATTTAAAGACTATGATCTGTTGATTTACTATACCCAGAATATATCTTATCACTTGGATTCATCCAAAACTATAGGTTTAAAAACCTTTCTGTCTTACCTTGAGGAGAAGAAGCAGACCAGTTAAATTCAAGTTTATACAACAGCCAAATGAAGAAAAAAACTGCAATCATAACAGGAATAACCGGTCAGGATGGCGCCTATCTTGCAGAATACCTTTTGCAAAAAGGTTATAAAGTTGTTGGTTTGACAAGATCATACACTTCGGCAGGACTTTCAAAATTGTCCAAATTGGGCATTGAAAACATGGTTGAGGTACAGGAATGTGATTTGATGGATTATTCATCCATCATCAGGATTTTACAAAAATTCAATCCCGACGAATTCTACAATCTTGCTGCTCAAAGTTCTGTGGCAGCTTCTTTCAATCAGCCTATTGGCACCATTCATTTCAACTCAATTTCTGTATTGAATATCCTGGAGGCCATCAGGTCTTCAAATGCTGCCATTCGTTTTTATCAGGCTTCCAGCAGTGAGATGTTTGGTAACATAATTGATTTGCCCATTCGTGAGGAAAGTGTATTAAATCCTGTAAGTCCTTATGCAATTTCAAAGGCTACTGCACATTGGATTGTGAGGAATTATCGTGATGCTTATGGAATCTTTGCATGCAGTGGTATCTTATTCAATCATGAATCAGCTTTGAGGGATGATACTTTTTTTGTGAAGAAAGTGATTGTTGCCGCAATGAAGATTAAGGCGGGTAAAATGGACATGTTAAAGCTGGGAAATATCATGATCCGGAGGGATTTTGGTTCATCCAAGGAATATGTAAAAGTCATGCATGCCATGCTTCAACACGATCGCCCCGATGATTATATTGTTTCATCTGGCAAATCGGTTTTATTAAAGGATATCGTTGATTTTGTGTTCAATTATATCCAGGTTCCAACAGAAAAATACATGGTTGATGAAGCACTTTTTAGGCCTTCAGAGATCAAGGATCTTTACGGGGATAGCACAAAAGCAAGGGAAAAGCTTGGATGGGATTATCAATTGGATTTTTTTGAGGTCCTGGAGAATATCATTGAAGAGGTAAAATTATCCAACAATTGATTGATCATGTGCAGGATTTCTGTTGTCACCATTTGTTTTAATAACCTCGAGGAGTTGAAAAAGACCTGCACCTCAGTTGATGAACAGCATGAGTTGCCTTATGAACATTTGATCATTGATGGATCCAAAACAGATGAAATTGCTAAATGGTTGAATTCATCTTCTCAGCCAGTTTATCGAAAATGGATCTGTGAGCCAGACAAGGGAATTGCAGATGCTTTTAATAAAGGAATTCAAAGGTCAACAGGCGAAGTTGTACACCTATTGAATGCGGCTGATGTTTATGCATCTGATGATGTGTTGAAAGAAGTTTCCAATGCTTTTACCCTTCATCCCAATGCCCAATGGCTTTCTGGAAAAATTCGGATGATCCGCGTAGGAAAAAAAGTAGTCGTAGGAAAACCTTTTGATCCAATGAAACTTTACCGAGGCATGAGAAGTGTCAGTCATCCTACATGGTTTGTAAAACGGTCTGTGTATCAGCAAGTGGGCGATTATGATTTGCGGTATAAAATTGCCATGGATTATGATATGATGTGTCGCCTCAAGAATGTTGAAGCTGCATTTATCAATCTGCCTTTGATTGATTTTGACGACAGTGGGGTAAGTACCCAAAATTATCTGGATGCTTTAAGCGAAACAAGACAGGCGTATATTTCTCATTTCGGATATTCCCTAAAAATGGAAATCTGGCATCTAAGGTTGAAGTTGCTTCATTTGCTTCAACAAACATCGTTGGGTCGGCATCTGTTTGCCTTGAAACGATTTCTGGGATTGGAAAATATGTAAATGAGCGGTTGGTTTATTTGTTTAGAAAGCTGCGGTACAAATCATTTGTTTTGATTACTGTTTGAGACCAGGTGAAAAGTTTTGCACGCTCATATCCTTTCTCAATTTGTGATGCACAAAATCCAGGATTGTTCAATAGTTCCATCGAAGCCCTAGCAATGTCTTCTGAGTCAAGTGGGTCAAAGTAGTTAGCCGCATCACCACCAACTTCCTCCAAACAAGATCCCAGGGCTGTGGCACAAGGGGTCCCGCAACTGAATGCTTCTACAAGTGGTAATCCAAATCCTTCATAAAGGCTGGGATAGATTAATATTTTTGCATCTTTATATAATTTGATGATGTCTTCATCCCCATGAATGGGCTGGTATACGATGCGTTTACCCAGTTGTTTTTTGCTGATGGCATCCCGTTCTTCATTGGTAAAATTTCCTCCCCCGCCAAAAACAAATTGCAGGCTGGGGTTAGATTTTGCGATGATTTCTATGGCGCTTAGATAGTTGTTGAAATTCTTGTGTGCACCCTTTCTGCTCCCAATATACAAAGCGTATGGATGGGTTGATTCATCTTTCTTGTATGCAGCGATGGCTTCATCCTCCAGCGAGCAACCAAGATGTATGGTGGTTATTTTATCCGGATCAATGTTGAAATGTGCGATAATGTCTTGTCTTGTATTCTCCGATATGGCAATGATATGGTCCGCGGAACTGATGATTTTTTTACGATGTTTGATCAGTTTGGAGTACTTTTTATCATTGCAATGGTATTTCTCATCAATCATGTCCAACACAGTGATGAACATTGGTTTTCCTTGTTTGTTGGCAATGGCTGATTGATGGAAGTATGTTGGGTGAAAAATATCAAAATCAGTTGTCCGCGATTTAACAAAGGTGTTCACTTTGTTGATCAGCCTCACAAGGTCTTTCTTTCCTTTAAAACCTGCATGGGTGAGCCAATATTTATCTGGGTGCAATTGTTGGCTAAACACGTTATTTGAAAATTTCACATCAAGGATAGGGGTAAATAGCTCCATTTGATTACCCCCTTTAATCAACTCAAAAAAATAACGGGAAATTCCACCAAAAGACTGTTCACAAAATATTTGATGGTCGTAATAAACACGCATATTCAAGAAAATTGAATGATAAAGATAGCTTTTGCGTTACAAATGGTAAATTAGCTTCTCTTTAGTTAAGCACTAAATGAAGATTATGTAATTTAATCATAGTTTGAGGTAATTTTCAACAATGGATAAAAGTATCAATTTTCTTATTCCTCGAGGTTCTGATTTTAATCCCCGCATTAGTTCATCTCCATATTTGGTAAGGAATAGACTATTGAATGGATTATCCAGGCATGTCAATACCTTGAACGGAAAATTACTTGATTTTGGCTGTGGGGCAAAACCGTATAAAAATATCATCAATGTCAGGGAATACATTGGTCTGGATTTTCCAAGTGAAGGCCATGATCATA